>JANNSW010000448.1:0-3230 GCA_031403055.1 Hyphomicrobiaceae bacterium
TCCACCCCGTCGGGGCGCATCAGGACAGCCGTCAATGGCAGGCCGGTCACAGCGGCCGCCCGGGCGTGCCGCTCTTTCGGCCGGGGGAGGTCCCTTCGATCAGGCCGACGGCGCGGCCCCAGGAAAGCATGCTCGTTCGGCATCCCGGACGGCCCAGCACTCCCGCTTCAGGCTGCAATCGGCCGGGAAACGGTCCCTGACGCCGTTTCTAACGCGGCACCGACCCGACAGGTCCTGTCCTTTGTTCGACCCGCCGGAGGCGGGGCGAATCTCAAAAGACGTCCTTCGTCCCGACATCTCCCGGATACCAAGGGCTCGGAGGGCGCAGTCAAGGATCGGCGAAGCCGACCGCCCCCGGCGGCGCAAGCTGCAGGCGCCCCTTCGGCGCCGAAGCGACGCGTCCTTGACGGCGACCGGAGCCTGGTACAATCCCCGTCGGGAAAAGGAACCTGTCGCCGCCGCCTGGCAGGCGGCGACGCCTTTGAACCGGTCGCCCGCTTGGGCGACGCCGGTTTCCTCTTCAGCCCTGACGCCCCGTCGGATCCTCGAGACGAGCGAAGTCGCGTCTCTTGTGTTAATGATGTTAAGAGTAGAGTTAAGTACGTGTTACGCTGTGGACAGCACTGCCCAAGCGACTGATATCAACACCAGATTGAACATGCCCGGTGTGTAAACCGTCGAAAGAGGGTGGGCAAACCATCGAAACCCCGTGTGTAAACCATCGAACCCTGGTGGGTGAACCATCGAAACGGACTCGAGCACCATCCCCGCTGTGTGTGAATAGACACATTCCCGGCAGCGGTGGGTGAAACATCGTTTGTCGGTCGAGTGAACATGCGATCCCGTTTGACCGGGTGGGTGAACATGCGAAGCTCGGCCAGGTGATCCCCAACCCCGACAGCATCGACGACATGCAACAGGCCGAGCTCTTCGGCCGCTCCAATCCCGCGACCGCGCTCGAGGCCCTCGCCACCGACGACGCGGAGCCGGGCGACCCGGCCCGCTCGCCGCTGCTCCCCGAGCGGCGTCCCGAGGGCGATCTCTTCGTCTGCGATATCTTCGATGCCGTGCCGAAGGCCGACATGGCCGCCATGGAGCACCCGATCTTCTCGCTGTCGACGAAGCCCGACAAGCGCATGCGGCGCTACGAGAACGGCGGGCTCTATGTGGAGATCCGCCCGTCGCTCGATGGCCTTGCCACGGTGCACGACCGCGACATCCTCATCTACTGCATCAGCCAGCTGATGGCCGGCCTCAATGCCGATCCGGCGCGCCCGGTGTCGCGGGACGTCCGCCTGAAGGCCCACGACCTGCTCGTCGCGACCAACCGGGCAACGAACGGACAGGGCTATGAGGCCCTCAAAGCGGCGCTGCGACGCCTGCAGGGCACGCAGATCGAGACCAACATCAAGACGGGCGGGCACGAGGTGATCGACATCTTCAGCCTCATCGACCGGGCGCGCATCGTTAGAGAGACGCGCGAGGGGCGCATGCGGGAGGTGGAGATCGAGCTGTCCGACTGGGTCGTCAATGCCATCCGTGCCCGCGAGGTCTTGACCCTCAACCGCGACTACTTCCGCCTCAGAAAGCCGCTCGAGCGGCGCATGTACGAGATCGCAAGGAAGCATTGCGGCCGCCAGCGCGAATGGCGGATCGCGCTCGGGCTGCTGCAGAGGAAATGCGGCTCGTGCTCCACCTTGAAGGAGTTCCGCCGCCTCGTCGGCGCGATCGCCGAGCAGGACGCCCAGCACGGGCACTTCCCGGACTACCGGGTGCAGCTGACAGGCGACATCGTGACTTTCGCGAGCCGCGCCATGGCACGCCTCGCCCTTCCCGTCCCGCAGTCGCCACCGCTCAAGCCCGACACGATCGAGCACGCGAAGGGCCTGCTCCCGCGCCACGACATCTACCATGTCGTCGAGACCTGGCGGCAGTGGTCGGCGGGCAAAGCGGCGCCCGCCAATCCCGACGGCGCCTTCATCGCCTTCTGCAAGGTCTATGCGGTCAACAACCCGCTCTGAGCGGGCACCGCCGATCGGCCCTCGACCGAGCCGAAATCCACAATCCAGCCAAAGTGTTTTCTCAAGCATGCCACAAGTGCATGTAAGTATATTTCATGCTTAATCGAGGATTTATTTCCGAGATCGAGCAGATAAATTGATGAAACGGAGGAAAACATGTGGACTGCAAAACTTATCGTCTGCATCATTGTCGATCTGTTCGACTTCACCGTGGGGCGACTGCTCTTCGCCGTGCCCTTCGCGGGCGAGCTGATCGGCGCCGTGGTCGCCTGGGCGCTCTTCGGCAAGGTGGGCGGCTGCTACTTTCTCGAGGCCATCGACCTCACCGAGCAGATCGACGGCTTCTTTCCGACTGCGACGATCATCGCGCTTGCGAACAGGCCGAAGGTAGAGGAGGTCCGCTCATGAAACCGCTTCATCCCGGCGGCGGCGAGCTGCCAGGCGCGACGGACCAGTCGAAGGCCTGGTGGACGCAGCACAGCCTCTTTGCCGCGCAGCTTGCGGGTCTTGGCGTCTGCCTCGTCATCGGGCGCCTCGACCTCGGCGGCAATGCCATGGGCCTCGCGCTCATCTGGCTGCTCGTCATGGACGACGTGCTCTGGGAGCACGGGGCACGACTGAGACAAGGCGAGATCGATGTCTGGGAGTTCTGCCGCGTCCTTGCCCTTCGCCTCCTCGTCTGGCTCGCCTCGAGCGTGGCATTGATCTTGATCGGCGCGAGCCCCGTCTTCTAGAACTGTGCTTTGGAGGTGACGCCCGCCCGGATAACACCAGCAAATACTCGAGAATTTCGAGAAGAATTGGCCTTACCGGATAGCTTCCGGCTAGCTATCCCTGAACAATATTCAGGGATAGCTATGCCTGTGATTGCATTCTCGAGCCCCAAGGGCGGCGCCGGCAAGACGACGGCGGCGACACTCGTTGCCTCCGAGCTGGCGCGAGCCGGCGCGAGCGTCATGGTCATCGACGCCGATCCCAACCACAACGTGCTCGATTGGGCGTCCCTTGGCGGCTTGCCGAAAACGCTCAAGGTCACCGCCGACGTGACCGAGGATACGATCATCGAGACGATCGAGCGCGCCGCCGCTACAAGCCAGTTCGTGATCGTCGACCTGGAGGGCACGGCGAGCCTCATGGTCAGCTATGCGATCTCGCTTGCCGACCTCGTCGTCATCCCCGTGCAGGGCTCGCAGCTCGATGCGCGCCAGG
>JANNSW010000449.1:0-6496 GCA_031403055.1 Hyphomicrobiaceae bacterium
AACCACCACTCCCTGCTCGCTCCCTATGCGCTCATCCTCGCCGACAAGGGCTACAAGCCGAGCGCACAGAGCGCCCGCAATCTGCACAAGCTGCTCGCCGACGCGATCAAGGGCAAGGACGTGCAAGGCCCGAAGCCCGGCATGGCCGAAAGCGAGACGACGGTCTACGAGTTCAATCCCATCAAGGATGCGACGACCACGCCCTTCGTCGTCGTGCCGGGTCTCGCGGTCGAGGTCGGGGCCATCTGGGCGGCGCTGGATGGCGCCAAGTCCGTCGATGCCTCCGGATATCGCGGCACTGAAGGCATCGCCCGGCGCGACGCGCTCCTCGAGCAGTGCCGCCTCAACAATCAGAACAACCCGCTCGAGCCGGCCCCGAAGACCCGACCGCAGCAGGTGACGCTTGGCCAGTGTTTCGATGCCGGCGCCGTTCTCGTCGCCCAGCATCTCCACCCCGACACCGCGAACCTCGAAGTGCCGGCGACGCCGGTCGTGCAGAAGGTCGATGGGCCTGTCGCGGCAGCAGCCAAGCGCTGATCGCGTTGACACAACGCAGCAGGCGGATCACAATCCCGAATTGGTGGACGGTTTCAGATCGAAGCCGACATGGGCCGGGGACGAGGAGATGCGCCTGACCCAGAGCCGACTCTGTGCAGGTGCGCAACACTCATGTTGTAAATTTGCAGAGCACGGTGAAAGGCATCGGGTGCACCGCAACAGCCTCACTCTTGACAGGCATCGGCGGCGCGGAGAGCCGCGCCGACTAGATCCGGTGTCGGATCTAGTGCGTCTGGCTTCAAATGTCGATCTTCCCGGTTATCTCGATCGCGTCATTTACCGCGATCCGAATTCGCGAAGGGTGCTTATGATCGTCGAATGGCCCGACGAGTGCCGGACCGCGCTGAAGTTCCCTGTCCGGCGGTAGATCAGCACGCCGTTCGTGCCGCAGATCATCCGAATAGGCTTGCCCGGGAGCCCAGCTCATCGCCGCCATCCTCTCCGTGGGAGACGACAGAGCAAGAATAACTGTTCGCGGCGGATGGGAATCCCCTTTTGATTCCGATCGGCCTGAAAACGCTACTGGTTGTTTCCGTCGCATGCAAACGGAATGTCTGATCAACCACCGATACGCTTTTCGCTCGCCTATTCACTCGGACAGAATCATTAGAGATTTGGCTATTGCAATCAGCTATGCCGGGCTTTCCATGCCTCACAGTTACGGATACGGGCAAGAAGCGTCGAATCGTTAGTCACCTGATGAGTCTTTACTCATACCTCGGCCCCGTCGAGCAATTTGCCAACCTTTGCGAAAAGCATGGCGATCTCCTCCTCGGTCGAGATGAGTGGTGGCGCAAAAATCAGCGTGTCGGCGGTATAGCGGATGACCAAGTCCTGCTCGTGGAAAGCACGCAGGAAGACGGCGCGGGCGCGGGTGGTGGGCGCCGCCCGATCGGGATTGAGGTCGATGGCGCCGGCAAGGCCGATGCAGCGGACATCGGTCACGCCCTGGCGCTCCCGCAAGGCCATCAGATGGCGGGCGAACACAGGCTCCAGCGCCTTGGCACGGTCGTAGAGACCGTCGAGCTCATAGCAATCCTGCGTCGCGATGCCCGCCGCCATCGCGAGCGGATGACCCGAGTAGGTATAGCCGTGGAAGAGCTCGATCGCCCACTCCGGCCCCTTCATGAAGGCATCATGGATGCCCTTGCGGATCAGCACGCCGCCAAGCGGCACGACTCCGTTCGAGACACCCTTTGCAAAGCAGATCATGTCGGGCAGAACGCCGAAGCGCTCAGCCGCGAACGCATGGCCCAGGCGGCCGAAGCCAGTGATGACCTCGTCGAAAACGAGAAGGATGCCATGACGGTCGCAGATCTCGCGCAGACGACGAAGATAGCCCTTGGGTGGAGGCAGAACGCCGGCCGAACCCGACATCGGCTCGACGATGACCATGGCGATGGTCTCGCCGCCATGCAGATCACAGAGCCGCTGCAAGTCGTCTGCGAGCTCCGCGCCATGGTCGTGCTCGCCAATCTGGAAGCGATTCAAGTCGGGCTGATAGGTGTGGCGCAAATGGGCGACGCGTGGCAGCAGGTTCTGGAAGGCCCTGCGATTTGCCACCATGCCCCCGGCCGAGATGCCGCCAAAGCCGACGCCGTGAAATCCCCGCTCGCGTCCGACGATCAAGGTGCGCTGGCCCTCGCCGCGCGCCTGATGGTAGGCGAGCGCCACCTTCATGGCCGTATCGGTAGCTTCGGAGCCTGAATTGGTGAAGAAGACATGCTCCAGATCGCCGGGCGCCGATTTGGCGAGCCGGGTCGCCAGATCGAAGGCTGCCGGATGGCCGAACAGGAAGTTCGGCGCGAAGTCGAGGGTTTCGAGCTGACGCGTCACGGCTTGGCGGATGCGCGGGTTGTTGTGCCCTGCACCCGAGCACCAGAGGCCGGAGACGCCGTCGAATTTCCGCCGTCCGTCCTCGCCAGTGTAATAGGCGCCCTCGGCCCCGATCAGCCGAGTGGGTTCGGCCTTGGTCGCTCTGTTCGGCGTGTAAGGCATCCACAGCGCCGTCAGATCGGGAGCATTCCTGCCTTGGGTCATCGATCGGGCTTTCCGGTGTGTGTTGTCGCTGGTGATCCGAGGGTCATCCCTGGCTCGCTAACTCTGACGCGCTTGCAGACGAGCCTGGGCGCTAATGCGGTGATTGATGGGCTGTAAGTTGGTCTGGATGTTGCGATAAGTGGCGAGACCCTCGCGATAAAGCGCGACTAGCTCGGGATCGGGGTCATGCGTGGCGGTGATGCGGATCGCCTGCCCCATTGCATCGACCGAGGCGTAAGTGCCGATGCCAAGGCCGCCGATCAAGGCACAACCAAAACTCGCGTCGGCGGTTTCGGGGAGCTCGATCCGCGCATCGAGCACATCGGCCAAAATCTGGCGCCACATCGGGCTCTTCGCCCCACCGCCAGTGATCCGCAGCCGGTCGAGCCGCACCCCGGCATCGGTGAACTGGCGAAGGCAGTCGGCCAGTGAGTAGGCCACCCCCTCGTAGAAGGCGCGCATGACATGGCCCGGCCCGTGGCCGAACGTCAGGCCAGTGAAGCTGGCACGCAGATCAGGGTCCCAGTAGGGCGCGCGTTCTCCGTTGAGATAGGGATGGAAGAACAGGCCCTCCGATCCGGCGGGAACATCCTTCGCCAGGGCCTCCATCGCGGGAAAGTCGAGTGGCGTGGCGCCGCCTTGCGAAAAGAAGGTCCGGCGCAGCCACGCATGGGCCGAGGCGCAGGAATTGGTGCCGGTGATCCAGAACCAGCTGCCCTCGGGCAGATAGGGATAGCTGACCAGCACCCGACCCACCTCGGGGCCGGTCGCAGTGCAGGAGAGTGTGGCGGCGGTGGCGAGCTTCACAACGCCAACTCCCGGTCCCATCATCCCGGCACCAAGTCCCTCGGCAGCGGTGTCCGAAACTCCCGTCACCACCGGCACTCCGGCAGAGAGCCCGGTGGCGAGCGCCGCTTCCCTCGTCACATGTCCGGCAACCGAGAGCGAAGGAACCACTGGCGGCAGAATGGTGGTCGAGATTCCCGCGAGTGCCGCCAACTCTTCCGACCAGCCGCCTTCGACTGGGTCGTAGAGCATCAGCCCCGTCGCATCCACTGGCTCGGTTACCCAGTCTCCGGTCAACCGGCCGCGGAGCCAGTCCTTGGCCGGGGTCAGGTGGCGCGCGTCGCGCAAGGTCTGCGGCTCATGGGCCGCAAGCCATGCCAAGTGCGGCAGTGTCCAGGTCGGGCTCACGCTGTTTGCCGAAAGTGCGCCGATCCGCGTGCCATGATCGGCCCGCAGCCACGCCACCTCGGCCCGGCTGCGCTGATCGTTCCACATGATTGCCGGGCGCATCACCCGGCCCTTAGCATCGCTCAGCACCGAGCTATGCGCCCCGGCGGACAGGGCGATCGCCTCGATCGGCGGATTGCCGGCCGCCGCGATCACCTCCCGTACCGCACTGCAGAGCGCTGACCACCATGTCTCCGGATCCTGCTCCGAAGCCCCGGTGAAGGGTTGACGTGTCGGCACCGGCGCCCCCGAGGTGGCAAGACAGATACCGTCGCGCCTGACCAGGCTCGCCTTCAGCGAGCCGGCACCAAGATCTATGCCGAGAAACAGCTCCATGCCCACGCACTCCGTCGCTTGCCTCAGCCGTTGATAACGACCGCGTCATCTGCCGGACGCATACCGAGCTTGCCCGGATTGACCAGGTTCCCCGGGTCGAGCGCGTCCTTCAGGGCCTGGATGATCTCCAGGCCGATGCCATGCTCCTTTGCCATCCATTTCCCGCGATAGACGCCGATTCCGTGGTGATGCGAGATCGAGCCGTCGCAATCGAGCGCGATCCCCTGCAACCCATTCCAGATCGCCGAATGCAGGGGCAGTGCCTGCGCGTCGGCCATCGGCGGCAAGCGGAAGGTCATGTACTGGCAGGCGCCATCGGGATAGACATGCGACCAGTGCGCGCCGAAGTGAGCATCCGCCGAGATCGCGCGCACCGCCGCAGCCATCCGCTCATACCCCTCGATCAGCCGCGACCAGGGCAGAGTGACTTCGACCGTATCCATGAAGTAGCCCTTCGCGGTCCAGCTCGCCGAGGCCGAGGCATAGCGCGTACCCCGCCAGTGCTCCATTGGAGCAGACGGGCCGATCTCACCTCCCTCCTCGCCGACGATCTCAAGCGCGAGTTCCCTTTCCGCCTCGGCGAGCCGACGCTTTCCCGAGAAAGCGAGGAAGGTCATCACCGGCCATTGGCGGAAGAAGTCCAACGAGGCGGTGCGCGACAGGGTCTCCTCCGCGTCGTAGACCCGTGCGATGTTCGGGCGCAACTCTGCCTGCATGATCCGCTTCGCCGCGCGCAGGGCTGAGGCGACGTCGCGGTAGCCGACGACGACATCCTCCATCACCTCGGGTAGCGGCCAGATCCGCATGGTCAGCTCGGTGATGATTCCGAGCGTGCCTTCGGAGCCGACGAACAGATCTTTGACCGAGGGGCCGACCGCGCGTCGCGCGCTGGAGCCGATGCGCAGCGTCCGGCCGTCGGGTAGAACCACGGCCATGCCGGTGACGATATCCTCGATCTTGCCGTAGCGGCTGCTGGCCTGGCCACTGCCGCGGCAGGCTGCCCAGCCGCCCACGGTCGAAACATGGATCGATTGCGGATAGTGCCCCGCCGTCCAGCCTGCCGCGTTGAGTGCCGCTTCGAAGTCGCCGCCGTTCATCCCGGCCATAACGGTGACGAGCTGATTCTCCGTGTCGATCTTCAGAAGCCCGTCCATTCGCGAGGTATCGACCGCCACCTCCCCACATAGCGGGATCACGCCTCCCAGCACGCCTGAACAGCTGCCGACCGGGATCATCCGCGACTTCTGCCGCCGCAGAAGCGCCATCACGTCAGCGGCTTCGGCTGTATCAGCCGGCCGCACCACCAGGGCGGGCAGCGTGCCCGGCAGATCGCCGGAACGGTAAAGATACTTCGCATACGGCAGGCAGTCGCGGCCATACTGTAGCCGGGTCCCGAAGTCGGCGTGAACGTGTTCCGGGCCCACGATCGTGGCGAGCGCGCCGATCAGCGCCACATCCTGCGTTGCGGCACTCGCGTGCCTGCAGAGTATCTCCACTTCCGCCTGCGTGAGCGAAATCGCATGCTTGGTATTGGCCACGTCTTCATCTCCATTGGGCGATTTTTTGCACGATCCGCTCCCAGCCAATCTCGTCACGAGCTGGCGGTGCAGTGCGCACCAGTCAGACCATTTTGTATGATCGCCTATCCGCCACGCGGACGCTACAACTGGGACAAGGGGTCCCCCATGCGTGGACGCAGGAACCGGGTCTTTGGCGGCATCGGAAGGGGCGGTCGAGTGAAACCTCGTCGGCGTGGCGGTTTCCTCTCCAGCTGACGAAGACAGTCGTACTGAGTTATCGGGGCTCTTGGCTTGTGCGCTGTGCGCGAGGATAGCCGACGGCCTCGGTTGTCGCCGAATCGGTGGGTGAACTATCGACAGACGAGAGAGTGCCAAAAGCGGCCACGGAGGGCACGATTTGCCAACAGCCATGATGCGGTGCAGCGATTGTCACGACGCTAGCCACTGAACCGATGTGCATAGAAAGCACATCGCCACTGAGAGTCCGTGTCTCAAGTCGGTCGCATGTGGCCCATGTCGTCGGGCCCCTGGCGGTCGGTATCGGATCACTTCGACCGCAGCCGCGATAGATGGGCAGTGTTGCGGCAAGTTGCCTCATGTACGCAAGGTGATGCTGGCGATCGTCGGTCCATCCCAATTGCAGATCTTCGGAGCATCTGAGCCGACGGCGGGAATCCCGCCGCCGACCACGTCTGTTCATCGAGGCATCGCGTCAGCGATCAGATGTCGATCTTCTCCGCGATCTCGATCGCGTCGTCGACCTCGATGCCGAGGTAGCGGACCGTGCTTTCGATCTTCGAATGGCCCAG
>JANNSW010000450.1:0-4406 GCA_031403055.1 Hyphomicrobiaceae bacterium
TGGCCAACGACCATCCAATTCGGCGCTACGAAATCAGCCGGGCCAGCAGCACGAGCACGATCGCCCCGATAGCAGCGGTGATGATCTGAGAGATCAGCGGATCGGGGATCGGAAGCGTGATGCCCAGGGCACCGAGCAGAAAGCTCCCGACGAACGATCCAATGAGACCTACTACGATATAAAACAGCAGCCCACCGCCACCGACCACGAGACTGGCTAGCCAGCCCGCGGCAAGTCCGATGACTAACGCGGTGATGATTGCTTTGGTATCCATGCCAGCCATGAGAGCCCCCATTGTCGAAGCGGCTGCCGACCACAGCCCCGCAGCTCGAGAGCCTTGCACACAGGCGACGTTTTCTCAACGCCCGCTACGCCGCCTCGGCCGCGCCGCGCGCGGCTTGCTCTTCGCCTTCACCGGTGTCGGCTCATGCCTGCGGATGCCGGTATTGTAGAGCGTGGCGCGGCTGACCTTGAAGCGGCGCATCAGGTCGTCGAACGTCTCGCCGTCCTTCAAGAGCTTGCGGGCCATCGCCACGTCATCGGCGGAGAGCTTCGCCGGCCGACCTGCACAATGCGTCTCAGGCATCGGCCACGACGCGTGACGGCCCGACCGGTCGAGGGCTGGCCTTGCCAAAATCGCCATCTTGCGCGACATTCGGCATCAAGAAGTCAGTCATCTGGTGGATGTCGGCTGAAGACTGAATCGTTCAAAGCAGGGCAATCAAGGTGAAGCAAACGGAGTAATCGTGCTGTGGGACATGCAATTCGTCAGTTCGGCCTGCGCAGGGGTTTCGTGGTACTCGTCGCTAGCGGCATGTGCCTTCCGGCATGGGCCGGTGGTCCGATCGCATCGTCTGCTGACCACGTCGACGAAGGGGCGCATGCCTGTGCTTTCTATGAGCACATCAACGCGACCGGTAAAAAGCTATATCTCGATGGTGGCCGTGCCTTCCGTTATGTGGGCAGTGCCTGGAACGACAAGATATCGTCCATTCAATGCGGTAGGAACTGTTCGGCCACGACTTTCCAGCACCGGGACTATGGTGGAGCCAGATCAACCTGGACCGGCAACATTCTCTACGTCGGCGACAGTTGGAATGACCAGATTTCGTCGATTCAGGTGACGTGCCGGTAGCGGCCTGCACACGATACCGGCGGTCATGGGACGCGACAGCCCCGCGCGAGGGGACTCCAGCTTGGCTGCCCGCGGCTCCCGTCACACGACGATTCGAGTCGGCTTCGCACCGATGCGACAAGTACCCATCCAAGCCGGACGTGAGACGAAAGCAGCGAGTATCGCAAAGGAGAACGCAATCAGAGATGATGGTGACATCATGGCTGCCTCCCAATACTCATGCGGCTCGTCCAACATGATGCGCGGTCCGGGACTACGTGTAAACCCCACATGTGTAACGCCGCGCTCGGTGCTGCGAGCGTGGCGTTACCTACTACAACATGACCTGCGACCAATACACCGGCCTCAACGGCGTCGTGGTGCCGGGCACGCTGCGTGACAGCTTGGTGCCGCTCTCCGTCGTGCTCGACGCTGGCTCGTTCCAGCGGAGGCAGCTGCGTAATCAGGTAATGTTAGGCATCCATACCTAGTAATCCTGCTTGCTTGCTACTCGGAGCCCATCCTGGTTTGGCGGAATCCGCGCGGCTTACCGCGCAGGATGCGCACTTTCGTATCGTGAGCCCTGAATCACGGCGTCGCGTTGGTCGGTGCCAAGGGATCAGTCCCGAACCGATTGGCACCCGCCGTGCCTTTCAGCACGCCGAGCTCGACCACCAGCCAGATGAGGGCGAGCATGATGCTCGCGAGCATGAGCGCTCGCGCTGGCGTAGAACGGTCGGTCGCGAAGATGCCCACAAGATCCGCGCCGATGATGAGCAGGTCGAGTACCAGAAACGGCAACGCCCACTGCCCGCTTTTGCCGCGGTCGTGGAAGCGCTTCACGATGACGGCGAAGTTCGGGTAGACGAACAGCAATGGGAGGAGCGCGTAAATCTGGCGGGCCGGCCCCTCTAGAGGAGCGGCCGCCGGATCCAATGGATTGCGGTTGAAGGCCGAGAACTGCAGCAAGAGGCCGGCCGCGATGCCGACAATGATCACTATGAGAAGGCCCAGCCAAAAGCGGCTGCGCGATATTCGACCCTTCAGCGAGAACAGCAGTGACAGCATGGTACCCTCCAGACGCTGCCGGGCGCTGAACCGTACGGCCGAGAATGGCAGCGTGTCGATAGCCAACGAGCGACGCGAGTTCACGCCACCGTGCACTTCCGTATCACAAACGAAGTAAGAGTTTCTACGGCGGCTCTGCGTCGCAGAAACTCTTACTTCGTTTGGTGGACAGATGTATCCAGCCGTTTGTTGCAGTTATCGTGAGCGCGGCCGGATGAGTGCAAGCTGCCACAGCTAGTGCACCGATGCATTCAGAGGATTCACCAATTGGCATGCGCATGCGACTCTCTGTTGCGTCGCAAGCGCCATGCCGCTGGACCAAATCTGCCCATGCCATCCTCGGCAAGCGGCACTTTCTGAATGAGTCAGTGCACTAGCTCTTCGGGCAGCAGCAGGTCTTCTTTCCGTTATTGACCGGACCGCAGATCGGATCGCCGCTGGCGCAGCCCATGCCACCGCCCTGGTTCGCGCTCACCACGATCTCCATGCAGGCGCCCAGATCGGGCTCCGGCTGCTTGGGCTTGGTCTCTACCGGGATGATCTCGCAATAGGCGCCATACTTGTTCTTCTTTTTCAGCACACGGTAGCCGTCGGGACATTTGTGCGTCTTGGAGTTCTTGCTGTCCTGATTGTCGTCCTTGTGCTTCTTGACGTTCCTGCAGCGGAAATTGCCGTTCTCGTCGATCCCGCACTTGACCTTGGCCTCGACGACGAGGTCGCTGCCGGAGGCTATGGACGCCGAAGGTCCACGGGTTCCGATCCAAGCGTTCGCGCCACCCACGAGCGACAAGAGACCGAGTGCCAGAAGCACCACCATCGCATTACGCATCACCAACCCCTTGGTACGCCATGAGCCGACATCCGCCAGATAGCGATTAGGTATCGATAATCTGCGCCGATCCAGCGGTTCTGACAAGCCGGATCGGATCTCCCACCGCGTCGTCGCTATCGAGAAGCACCTTGGAGCTCAAATGTAAGTGCAACTATTGAGCGGGAATGCGAGCTGAACGCCGGTCGTGTTGGAGCTCGGCGACTGCAGCATCACCGGATGTTTGGGGGCCGAGCCCCTAAGCACGATCACGCTCATTGATGATGCTGTGACCACGCCCTTTGATGGGCTGCGCTGACATGGCTGCGTCGCCCGGTGCATTTGGGCTTGGCGCCGTGCTCGCGTCCGTCAAGAAGCGGCCTCGTGCTCGGAGGCGAAGCGGCCCGAGACGAGGCGACCGGCAGAGCCGATCGACCCATTCCCGGAACAGAGACCATTCTCCGAAGAGGCTCGGCTGCACGCTCATCGTGTAGAAGCGGGCCATGTTGCGGTCAGGATCGATCCGGTGCAGCTGCATGCTGTCCCTCATGGCTTGAGCCGCGAGATGGGCGAAGCTGACGTTGTAGGAGCGAGCGATGTCGGCCTAGGAGCCCGTCCACTTTATCGTGGCGATAGCGGCTTGTGACGTCATCGCCACCAGCTGGCCGTGGTCGGTGGCGCTCTGCGTCACGTCCTGCGCCACGATGATCTGCGCTGCTCCATTGGCCGCGGCCTGCCCGTTGGCGCCTTGAATGAAGCCGTCCTTAGTCTTCATGATGCGGCTCTCGGGATCGGTGAAGTCTTCTGCGCTTTCGGGTCGGGATCGGGCGAGGGAGGGGCTTTCGTTCCGGGCTTCCTGCGCCCCTCGGCTTTTCGTTTGGCTCTGTCAGCAAATCCTGTTGTGGTCCTGATCAGTTGACGGCGGCGGCGAGGCAGGCTGCGGGCGCAAGCGGGCGGTCGCCGCGGTCGACCAGCCGGTGCCATCCGAGGTAGTTTTGCAGGGACTTCGTCGCAACGCCCCTCAAGGGCTGCATCCAGGACTTGAGGCGGCTCTGATAGCTTATGGCCCTGACCGACGAAAAGTCCAGGTCCGCTATCACGGTGGCGATTGGGGCCATACCGGACGTTCCGTCTAGCCCCTACCTTTAGGGGATCACACGATGGACGACTGTCCTCTCCATTGCGACATCGTCGAAACGCCGGTGGGGTCGCCTCGACGCACGCGGGGACCGCGCTGCGGTTCAGGCCGGGCAGCAGTAGACGCGGCCAGGAGCCTGGTTGGATTTCTTGCGCACGCCTCCCAAAGGGCAACCCGCCGACGTCATCTCGAAGCAGCGTGCGCGGATCTTCAGGCCCTGCCCGATGACGACGCAGATCGGATTGGTGCCGTCGGGCTTGACGGAGAACCGGGAACCC
>JANNSW010000451.1:0-3466 GCA_031403055.1 Hyphomicrobiaceae bacterium
CGACGACATCCGCATCTATGCCCAAGGCGGGTGGACGGATCTCTGCCGCGGCCCGCACATGACGTCGGTCGGCCATGTCGGCAGCTCCTTCAAGCTGATGAAGATCGCAGGCGCCTACTGGCGTGGCGACAGCAATCGGCAGATGTTGCAGCGCCTCTATGGCACGGCATGGGCGAGCGACGCCGACCTGAAGGCCCATCTGCACAAGCTGGAGGAGGCCGAGAAACGCGACCACCGCAAGCTCGGCCGCGAGATGGATCTCTTCCATTTCCAGGAGGAAGGCCCCGGCACCGTGTTCTGGCACCCGAAGGGCTGGACGCTGTTCCAGGCGATCGTCTCCTACATGCGCCGCCGCCTCGGCACGCTCGGCTACGACGAGGTCAATGCGCCCCAGCTCCTCGACAAGTCGCTGTGGGAAACGTCGGGCCATTGGGGCTGGTACCGCGAGAGCATGTTCAGCGCGACGTCGGCGGGTGACGACACCGAGGACGAGCGCGTCTACGCGATCAAGCCGATGAACTGCCCCGGCCATGTGCAGATTTTCAAGCACGGGCTGAAATCCTATCGCGATCTGCCGCTGCGCCTGGCCGAGTTCGGTGCCGTCCACCGCTACGAGCCGAGCGGAGCACTGCACGGCCTGATGCGCGTGCGCGCCTTCACCCAGGACGACGCGCACATCTTCTGCACGCAGGCGCAGATGGCGGACGAGTGCCTGAAGATCAACGACCTGATCCTCACGACCTACGCCGATTTCGGCTTCACCGAGATCGTGGTGAAGCTCTCCACGCGCCCCGAGAAGAGGGTCGGCACTGACGAGGCCTGGGACCAGGCCGAGGCCATCATGACCGAGGTGCTCGCCGAGATCGCGGCGCGCTCCGGCGGTAACATCGAGACCAGCATCAACCCGGGCGAAGGCGCATTCTACGGCCCGAAGTTCGAGTACGTGCTGAGGGATGCGATCGGGCGCGACTGGCAATGCGGTACGACCCAGGTCGACTTCAACCTGCCCGAGCGGTTCGGCGCCTTCTTCATCGACAGTGACGGCGAGAAGAAGCCGCCCGTGATGATCCACCGCGCCATCTGCGGCTCGATGGAGCGCTTTCTCGGCATCCTGACGGAGCACTACGCCGGGCATTTCCCGCTGTGGCTCGCGCCGTTGCAAGTGGTGGTCGCGCCGATCGTGTCGGACGCGGACACCTATGCCGAGGAGGTGCTGGCGGCCTGCCGCAAAGTGGGCTTGCGGGCCCAAGCCGATCTCAGGAACGAGAAGATCAACTACAAGGTGCGCGAGCACAGCCACGCCAAGGTGCCGGTGATGCTGGTCGTCGGCAAACGGGAGGCTGAGGACAGGACCGTCTCGGTGCGCAGGCTGGGCGGCAAGGATCAGGAGGTGGTGGGACTCCAGGAGATTGTCGGCCTGCTCGCCGAGGAGGCCGTGTCGCCGGACGTGCGGCTGACGAGGGCCGCGTGAGCAATTCGGAGCAAGGGAGCGACGCAACCGGCCCCGAATTGCGGGCGCTGATCGTCCGCAACCTTGCCGGATTCGACCGCCTGCTCATCGAGACCGCTGGGCTGCGGCACGCGGCGGTGGCCGTCGTGGTGACAGGCGGCGGGCGGCTGGGCGAAGCAGCCGTTTTGCTGACGCTGCGGCCCGATAAGTTGCGCCGGCATAGCGGGCAATATGCGCTGCCGGGCGGGCGGATGGACGAGGGCGAGACCCCGGTCGAGACGGCGCTGCGCGAGCTTTCCGAGGAGCTGAGGATCGTGCTGCCGGCGGCCGACGTGCTGGGCCTGCTCGACGACTACGTCACCCGCTCGGGCTTTCGCATCACGCCGGTCGTCGTCTGGGGCGGCGAGATTGGCGCCATCGACCCCGATCCGGCGGAGGTCGCCGAAGTGCACCGCATTCCGCTCTCCGAGCTGATGAGCCCGTCGATCCCCACACTCGAGCCTTCGGTCGATCCGGGCCGGGAGGTGCTCTCGGCCCACCTGCCGGTGCTCGGCCACGAGGTCTACGCCCCGACCGCCGCCCTGCTCTACCAGTTCCGCGAGGTGGCACTCGCCGGCCGACACACCCGCGTCGCCCATTTCGACCAGCCGGAGTTCGCGTGGCGCTGAAAGGAGCATATTCCGAAACCTCAATTCACCATTCCGCATCATTGACATTCTGTGGCGATTTTCACGGGTATCGGACCGGGATGAGTGGCTCGAGGTGCCTGGGCTAACTCACTCCCCCGGTCTTACTGGACACCTACCGAAGCGGGGCGTAAGGCTATCTCGCAGTTGCGAGATAGCTCGCTCCGTGGCCGGTGCCGGTCATTGCGATGCGGCACTGCGCAACGCCACGGCATCTGTCTTCCTTCAAGGAGAGGCTCTGTGACCGCTGGCGCAGCCGGCTGTCGGGGTCTGCATTGCTCATGCCACCCTCGATCCCGACATCATCGAGCGCGGATCCGGCACAGTCCGGCCACGACTCCCATCGCAAAAGTCTCTCCCCGGTGCTGGTCGTCGGAGCGTTGGGCGTCGTCTTCGGCGACATCGGCACCAGCCCCCTCTACGCTATGCGCGAATCGTTGCTGCATGCCGCCCATGACGGCCTGACGCGCGATGAGGTGATCGGCATTACGTCGCTGCTGATCTGGGCGATCCTGATCACGGTGACGGTCAAGTACGTCGTCCTGATCATGCGGGCCGACAATCGGGGTGAGGGCGGAACGCTTGCCTTGATGGCACTGGCCCAGCAGGCACTCGGTCGGCGCACCGGTGTCCTATTGATGCTCGGAATCACCGGCGCAGCTCTCTTCTACGGCGACGCCCTCATCACACCGGCGATCTCGGTATTGTCGGCGGTCGAGGGCATGACCGTAGTCAACCCAAATCTGCAACCCTACGTGCTGCCGGTTGCGATCGCGATCCTCGTCACCCTGTTCGCGGTGCAGAGTCACGGCACTGCCAAAATCGCCATTCTGTTCGGGCCTGTTATGGCGATATGGTTCGCGGCCCTTGCCGTGATCGGTATCGTTCACATCGCTGACGATCTGGCCGTGTTCTGGGCTTTCAATCCGCTCTACGGCGTCTCTTTTCTCTATGAGCACGGCGTGCTGGCCTTCGCGGTGCTCGGCTCGGTCGTGCTCGCAGTGACAGGCGGCGAGGCACTCTATGCCGACATGGGACACTTCGGCAGGCATCCGATCCGGATCGGCTGGCTCACCATCGTGCTGCCCGCGCTCATACTCAACTATCTGGGCCAGGGCGCATTCGCGCTAAAAAACCCGGCCGCCATCAACAACCTGTTCTTTCTGATGGCGCCCGAGTGGATGCTGCTGCCGCTGATCGTGCTGGCAACAATGGCGACCGTAATCGCCAGCCAGGCAGTCATCACCGGCGCGTTCTCACTCACCCAGCAGGCCATGCAGCTCGGGCTGCTGCCACGCCTGCGGATCAAGCACACATCCGAGCAGCTCGC
>JANNSW010000452.1:0-2235 GCA_031403055.1 Hyphomicrobiaceae bacterium
GAGCTGCGGGTGGAGCTGGCCGACCGGCTGCCCTCGGCGATCGAGCGCGCCGCCGCCGACATCGGCACCGAGGCCCGCGACAAGCGCGTCAGGGAGAAGGCCGAGGTGCTCGCGAAATCTGGGCTCAACTCGGCAGCGGCCGGTAACGTGGCTGCGGCTCAGGCCGCCGAGCAGGAGCTGGCGGCGACTCTTGCCCGTCTGCGCGAGGAGTTCACGATCCGCATCGTCAGCCGCCAGGGCGAGCTGTCGGGCCTCTGGCGCCTGCCCGACCGCAATCCGCAAACCTACAACTACTATCTCGTGGTGGAAGCGCTCGACCGCAACGGCAACCTCGTGGCCCAGGACATCCTCAACGAGGAGACGGGAAAACGCGAGCGGGTGACGACCTGGGCGGTCCGGGTCGAGCGCGAGGTGCTGGAAGCGGTCCACAAGGACAAGCAGGACGACGGCATCGTGCAGAAATCCGAAGCCGGCGCGAAGCTGAGGGGCGATCTCGAGCCGGCCTGGACCATTGCCGTCGCCGGCGGCGCGATCACGAGGTGGTGAGGGCATGGCGACCGGACAGGCGACGTTGGCGGAGATCGAGAGCGCGATTGCCGATCTGCGCGCCAAGGAGGGGGCGGCCCAGAACCGGCTCGAAGCCGCCAACGCCGAGCGCACGAAGCTGCTGGAGAGCCGCACCAGGGCTTTCCGCGAAATGGCCGAGGTGCGCACCCGCCATGCCGTTGCCGATGGCGTGGTCGACGACGCCGACCGGCTGCAGCATCGCGTGGCTGCGATTCTGGCGGCGCGGCAGACCACCATCGACGGTCTAAAGCAACGTCTCGCCGCCGCCGAGCAGCGGCTGAAGAAGCTGAACGAGGAACGCGCCGGGCTCGTCGGGGAGATCGCCGCGCTCGACGCTCGCCTCGACCAGGTCGCGAGCGAGGCGCGCCTCGCCCTCGACAGCGATGCCCACTATCGCGACCAGCGCGCAAAGCGCGACGCCGCGCGCGAGACCCACGACAAGGCCAGAGCCAAGGCCGAGATCGCCGAGGAGGACCGCCAGACGAAGGGGAGGACCTACGAGCACGATCCCCTTTTCATGTACCTCTGGCGCCGCCGCTACGGGCTCGAGAGCTATCGCCCGATGGCGCTCGTTCGCATCGCCGACGACCAGGTCGCCCGCCTCGTGCGCTATCACGACGCGCGTGCCAACTATGCGGTGCTGATCGAGATCCCCAAGCGCCTTGGCGAGCATGCGGCGCGGCAGTCAGAGCTGCTCGACCAGGAGCGGGCGAGCCTCGAAGCGATCGAGGCCGGGAGGATCCGCGCGCTCGCCGGAAAGGATCTGCCGGCCGGGCTCGCCGTGGCTCGTGCGCGTCAGGCCAAGCTCAATGGCGAGATCGAGAATGTCACCGCCGAGATGGCGGAAATCTCCAAGGGGCTCAATCGCTATGCCGAGGGGCTCGACGATTCGTTTCGTGAGGCGGTCTCGATCTCGGCGGAGTTTCTGGAGGACGAGAGCTATCAGCGCCTCGTCCAGCTCGCCCGCGAGACTGTCGAGCCGAGCGACGACGAGATCGTCGAGCGCATTGCCGCGATCGACCGCAAGCTCGAGGAGCTGTCGGACCAGGTCGAGGAAGGCCGCCAGCAGCTCGAGCAATTGTCGAAGCGCCGCGAGGAGCTGATCCGCGTCGCCGCCGACTTCCGGCGCTCGCACTACGACGAGCCCGGCTCGGTGCTGGAGCCCGACGGCGATCTCAATCTCATGCTGGAGGAGCTGTTGAAGGGTGTGATCACCGGCATCGAGTACTCGACCCGGGCCCGGCGCGCCCAGCGCTGGGACTGGCGGCCGGCCGACCCCTTCCGCCGCAGCGCCGGCATGCCGCCATTCGGCGGCCGCAGTGGTGGCCGCGGCGGCGGTGGTCGCAGTGACGGCGGTTTCAAAACCGGTGGCGGGTTCTGAAACGCCTCCAGGCAGACTTTGCCAAAGGCACCCACACCCGTCATCCGGGATCTCCAACGGCCGCGTTACGTTTGTGGCGGAGATCCCGGTTCGCACGGTCGTGCGCCCGGGATGACGGGTGAATGGGGATTGCACGGACCCCACCACACCCGTCATCCCGGACCAAGCCGAAGGCTTCGATCCGGGATCTGAGCTAAAGATGCCGGGCCCGTGGCCAGGATGACGGGTGAAGCCAGGATGTGTTTCTTGCGAGGGCGGGACAGTCCAGCAGTTCCGCGGCTGCTACT
>JANNSW010000453.1:0-2257 GCA_031403055.1 Hyphomicrobiaceae bacterium
GGAGTGAGTCATGCCTACGACGGGAAAACGCGGATCGACCACGCGCTGGACCTGGCCGAATGCGGTCCGGGAGAACTTCTACGTCCGCCCGAGCGACGATCCGGCCGAGCCGCAGCTCTGGTGCTACACGGACCATTTCTCCTATGCGCCCGGCGACACCGTCCGCGTGCACGTCTCGACGAGTGCGGCTTCCTACGACTTCCGCCTCTATCGCGACGGCGCGCTCGAGTCGACGGTTCTCGAGCGCAAGGCGCTCCCCGGCACGCTGCACCAGACGCCCGAGGACTGCTCGGTCGAGGGCTGCGGCTGGCCGGTCGCCTTCGAGATCGTGGTGCCGGGCCATTGGCGCTCGGGCGGCTATGTGGCGCACCTGACGGCCCGCATGGCTGACGGCACGGCGATCGACGGGCATCACGTCTTCATCGTCCGCACCTCGCCCACCGCCGAGCCGGCTCCCATCCTGCAGGTCGCCGCCACCTCGACCTGGATCGCCTACAACGACTGGGGCGGATCGAACCACTACGAGGGCATCACCGGGCCGGAGCGGAACCAGTATTCGCCGCACCTCTCGACGCAGCGCCCCTGGACTCGCGGCTTCGCATTCCTGCCGGTCGGCGCGCCGCGCATCCCGACACGCGAGCCGCTGCGCCTGGGGGCAGCTCCACGCTATCCGCACATGGAATGGGCCTACGCCAATGGCTACTCCAAGAAGTATGCATCCGCCGGCTGGGCGAGCTACGACCGGCATTTCCTGCGCTGGGCCGAGGGCGCCGGCTACCGGGTGGACCTCGCCACGCTGCACGATCTGCATTTCAATCCGGAAATCCTCGACCACTACCGCTGCGTGGTGTTCGTCGGCCACGACGAGTACTGGACCGGCGAGATGCGCGACGCCGTCGACCACTATGTGGAAAAGGGCGGGCGGGCGGCGCGCTTTGCCGGCAACTTCCTCTGGCAGGTGCGGCTCGAGGACGAGGGCAGGACGCAAGTCTGCTACAAATACCGCGCCCGCAAGGAGGACCCGCTCTATCACTCGCCAACCGAGCGGCATCGCACGACCAACGCCTGGGAGGCGCCCGAGGTCGGCCGGCCCGGAACGTCCACCTTCGGGCTCAACTCGCTGCGCGGGGTCTATGTGGGCTGGGGCGGATGCGTGCCGCGCGGGCCCGGCGGCTTCACCGTCTACCGGCCGGAGCATTGGGCCTTCGAGGGCTCCGATCTCTACTATGGCGACGTGTTCGGCGGCGCCTCGCGCATCTTTGGCTACGAGGTCGACGGCCTCGACTACGAGATCCGCGGCGGGCTGCCCACTCCGGCCGCGGGGTCGGGTGCGCCCGGCGGCCTCGAGATCGCGGCCATGGGGCTCGCCTCGCTGCTCGAGGAGGATCACGGCAATCCGGGCAGCGATCTCTTCATCGGCAACGAGGATCTGGCGTTTGCCGCCGAGACCATCTTCGGCGCGGCGACGCCTGAGAACATGGACAAGCTGCGGCGCTCCTCCGGCATGATCGTCACCTTCCCCAAGGGCGAGGGCGAGGTCTTCCACGCGGGGACCTGCGAATGGGTCGCGGGCCTCATCGACCGCGATCCCTTCGTCGAGCGCATCACGAGGAATGTGCTCGACCGGTACTGCGCCGGGATCACGTAGGGTGGATTAGCCCATCAACCGGCGGTGCCGGAATGCGTGTTGGAGGCAACGTCTCGCACCCACCCATCCACCCGTCATCCCGGACCAAGCCGAAGGCTTTGATCCGGGATCTCAGCCACGGGCGCGGCCCGGCCGGCGAAGATCCCGGATCGGCTGGTCGTGCCGGAGGCGCGCCTCCGTCGCGACTGGCCGTCCGGGATGACGGGTGACGCCAGGATGTGTTTCTCGAGAGGCGCTTTCAAGCGCCGTAATCCACCAGTAATGGACGATAACAATGGTGGATTACGCTTCGCTGATCCACCCTACTTCAGCCAGCAATCGGCGGCGAGCAGCAGCTCGGTCAGGTCGTGGTAGCGCTGGCCATCCATGCCGGTCAGATCCTTGATCCGCACGAGCCGCGTGTAGACGGTGTTCGGGTGCTTGCCGAGGACCCTGGCGGCCTGCTGGATGTTCATGTCGGCGTCGCCGACCGCGCGCAACGTTCGCACGAGCGCGCCGGCCGCCTTCGCATCGGCCTCCACGAGGGCGGCGACCCAAGCCGGCGGCGCCGAGCGCACAGTGTCCATGCCGCGCTGCACCAGCAATCCCCGGATCGGCAGCTCGGAGAAC
>JANNSW010000454.1:0-2538 GCA_031403055.1 Hyphomicrobiaceae bacterium
CTGCCTTCGCCGACCCGGCAGCGATCCCGCCCTTCTCAGCGAACGCCCCGAGCGCCTTGGCGGAGGCATCGAACCCGCGCACCTGCAATCCCGCACGGATGAGGTTCGCCGACATCGGCAAGCCCATCATGCCGAGCCCGATGAAGCCGATGCGGGGTTTGCTCTCGTCAGACAAGGCTCATCTCCTTCAATTCGCCGAGCAAGTCGTGCTCGTCCGGCCAAGGGCGGATGCCGTGCCGGTTGCGGAGTATAGGCGACGGGCGGCGACGGGTTGCCGAGGCAGGTTAGCCGTCTCGGCCGCAGTCGTGGAGGCTGAGCTTGCACCGCCCCACCGTGTCCGCTCATGATTTTCGCGTCAAGGCGAGGCAGGGAGGCAAGGGGCGAGGAGCCTCGGCTCACGATGACGCGATCCGGGTCTTGAACATCGGCCGCTGATCGATAGGATAGCAGAAAGTCGGGGACGCGCGGGGAAGGTCGAGATTGACCCAAAGCTGAAGCTGCGGAGGCTGAGCTTGCGCATTGCCGCCGGGTCCGCTTATGATTTTCGCGTCAGAACGTGGCACGGAGGCAACGGGCCATGAGCGACGCGCGGACGTCAAACCTGTGGAACGTAGTCGTACTCGCCAAGCCCCTGCAGCACCAGGAAGGTCGTTGAGCCGCTTCCAGCATTGGTCACCAAATGCGGCCGGCGTGGCGTCACAGCATAGGTCCGCCCAGCCTCAAGCAGCACCTCCTCTTCGGGCTCCCGCAAATAGATCTTCAAGCGTCCTTCGATAACGTAGAACGTGTCCGTGATTTGGCTGTGGATGTGCCACGGAACCTTCTGGTGCGGCGAGATCTGAATTTCCGTAATGTGGAAGCCCGGTCGCCGGGCATGTATCTCCTCACGCTCGACGGCATAAAAATCGCTCGTGTCCTGCAACGGGTCCATGGCGCCTCCTCATAGCGCTCTCCGGCGCGATTGCTCAATAAAGCCGATTCGCATTGATACAGGCCAAGGGCATCAAAGTCCCCTCCGGGTCACTCTCGACGTTCGTCCGTTCGTCCGACTGTCAGCTATCCTACCGGTCAGCGGCCGAAGTTCAAGCCCCTGGTGGATCGATCGGCGGCCGACGCGAATGGCCCACTCCCTCTTCGTTCTCTTCGTCCGCATCCAACGGCAGCGGACGTAGGCTGTCAAGGTTTTGCGACACCGGTCGACGTCCGAAAAACCGGCTCAACCTCAACCGTCCGCGCTCTTGCCGGCTGTCGGCTATCCTACTCACCAGCGGCCGAAGCGCTAGCTCCGGGGCGAATGATCGGGGATCGACGCTCCGGCCCCTCACGCCACGGTCGCACATCGGCATTCGGACACTTGCCGCCACGAGTCAGGCGTTGCGAGCAGCCGCCCATCCGGCTCAAGAGGCCGGTTTCGTCTTCTTGCTGAGCGGTACCAGGCCGGCGGGCGCAAGGCGCGCGAGATAGCGGTCGAGGCTCGAGGCCTCTTGCCCCCTGTCTTCCGCCGCTTCCTTGCGGACCACGGCACTGCGCACCATGTAGGCGCCCACAGTGCGGAACGGCTCGGGAGGAAATCGTTTCTCGGGCGGCCCGGACACAAGGGGGCTCGACGACCACTCGTCTTTCAGCCCGAGGGCGAGCGAGGCGAGAATTTTGCCACCCAACCGCGCAGGTCCGACACCGTTGCCGCAATAGCCATGGCCGTACAGGATGTCGGGGCAGTCCGCGTAGGCCCCGAAGAACGGCAGGCCGCTCGTCGTCCGCGTCACCTGACCGCGCCAGCTCGCGGCGATCTTCACATCCGCCAGGGATGGAAAAATGCGTCCCAACTGCTCGACACAATCGCGGGCGCGGCGGGCCGGCGTGTCCCATGCCGTCCCAATGCGTCCAGCGAAAACGAAGTCGCCGCCGGCCTTCCAGAAGTTCAATCTGCCATCCTTCGTGACCCGCCCGCCAAAGACCAGGAGCCGGGAATCGGAAAAGCACATCCCGTCGCGAAGACCGAGCGCTGCAAGCTTGTCGGGGATCGGCTCGGTGACGAGCTGGTCGCCGGCCACTTGCAGAACGCTGCGACGGAACCGCGGGATCTCGCCCGCCCAGGCATTGAGCGCGAGCACCACGCGCGATGCCGTGATGCGCCCTCCCGGCACGTGGACGATGGGCGGCCGTCCCTGCTCGAGCCGCGTCATCGGAGTGCCCTCGAAGATCCTCACGCCCTTGGCGAGAGCAACACGCCGCAAGCCCCGCACGAGCTTTGCCGGCTGCACCGAGGCAACGCCCGGCTCGAACACGGCGCCCGTCACGACGTCCGAGCCGGCCCGGCGGCGCGCCTCGGCCGCATCCATCGTGACGAACGTCGACTCGCCGGCCTTCTCCAGCAGGTCGAGGGTCGGGCGCCAGGCATCCTGCTGCGCCTTGTTGCTCGCAACCCAGAGCCACCCGTCGCGGCGATACTCGCAGTCGATCGCGTTGTCCGCGCAGAAGGCGCCGATCTCGGCAACATTGGCGTTGGACAGGCGGTTGAGTTGCACCGCATCCTGG
>JANNSW010000455.1:0-1800 GCA_031403055.1 Hyphomicrobiaceae bacterium
ACACCATGCGCACGGGCAGATTGTGCCGCTCGGCAACCCGCAGAATCTCATCCTTCACCGGGCAGGCATCGGCGTCGACATAGATCAGCACGCGTCGTCTCCTCGGGCAACTAGCCATGCGCAGCCTGGTGGTCCTTGTAAATCCGGCATTTGCTCGGGCGCGTGCGGCCAGCGGATGCAAGTGTTGGATTAGAGCCACGAACAGAACATGTGCCAACCCTACGAGATCGGCAAGCGTTGCTGGCCGAGCTGCCGCGGCGGAATCGAGGGTCTCGCGGCTATCTCGACCTGCTTGGCGCCGGGTGCATGCACCTGTATCACCGGGCGGATGACCGCGACCAAAGGCAGGTATCCGGCCTCGGTCCGCGACCGCCGGGAGTGACGGGTGAGTTGGAAGGACGCCTTGCCATGACCAAGACCGTGAGCTTCCATGAGCTGTCCAAGCTCGACGATGCCGCTCGCGCGCGCCTGCTGCTGCGCACCGAGGACGATCTGGAGCCCTATTTCGCCAAGGTGCGGCCGATCATCGAGGCGGTTCGCAGCGAAGGCGATGCCGCTCTTGCACGATTCGCCCAGCAATTCGACAAATCGCCGGTTGCAGCCGACGCCATTGCCGCCACGCCCGCCGATTTCGACGAGGCCATGCGCACCCTCGATCCAGCAGTGCTGGACGCACTGCGCTTTGCGGCGGAAAGCATCCGCAGCTTCCACGAGGAGCAGAAGCCGGAAGAAATGTGGATGAAGGAGGTGCGCCCCGGCGTGTTCGCGGGCGACCGCATCCGCCCGATCCGCTCGGTTGCCTGCTACGTGCCACGCGGCAAGGGTGCGTTCCCCAGCTCCGTCCTGATGCAGGCGATCCCCGCAGCCGTCGCCGGCGTCCCCAACGCCTACATCCTGACGCCGCCCGGCCCGGACGGGAAGGTCGACGCGGCGACGCTGGCCGCCGCCCGGCTCGCGGGCGTCGAGCAGGTCTACAAGGCCGGCGGCGCGCAGGCGGTCGCGGCGGCTGCCTACGGCACGGCGACGATCCCGCGCGCCGAGAAGCTGGTCGGGCCGGGCAGCCCGTGGTTCGTGGCGGCCAAGCGGCTGTTGTCGGACGTGATCGATCCGGGCACGCCGGCGGGGCCGAGCGAGTCGCTGATCCTGGCTGACGACACGGTGTCGGGCGCGCTCGCCGCGCTCGATCTGCTGATCGAAGCCGAGCACGGCCCGGATTCCTCCGCCTACATCGTCACCTGGAGCCGGCGGGTCGCCGAGGAGGCGATCGCAGCGCTACCGGGGTTCTGGGCGAGGATGGGTCCGCAGCGGGTCGAGTTCTCCGCCGCAGTGCTGTGCGGCCCGCGTGGAGGCGTCATTCTGGCGCGCGATGCCGAGGATGCGATCCGCTTTGCCAACGATTATGCCCCCGAGCACATCGAGGTGCTGTCGAAGGAGCCGTTCGCCTATCTCGGGCGCATCGAGAACGCGGGCGAGATCCTGCTCGGCGAGCACGCGCCGACGACGCTCGGCAATTTCGTGCTCGGGCCGAGCCACGTGCTGCCGACCAACCGAGCGGCGCGCACCATGTCGCCGTTGTCGGTGCTCGATTTCGTCAAGCGCTCCTCGATCGGCTACGTCACCCGCGACGGCTACCGGCTGCTCGCGCCGAGCGCCCGCACCATCGCGACCTATGAGGGGTTCGACGCGCATGCGAACGCGGTCTCGGAGTTGCGCGATGGGCTGGTGAGAAATTGAGCGGCAAGCGAGCACCGGCTTTGGACGTCATGGTGGGCGCACGCGGGCAGTCGGGAGTGGGAGGGA
>JANNSW010000456.1:0-15508 GCA_031403055.1 Hyphomicrobiaceae bacterium
TTCAACACCTCCGCGGCGATCGTCGCCTCGGCGGGGAAGGCCATGGTCGTATAGGGGTTGTCCCAGTCGCCCTCGACGCCAAGCCGCTTGAACTCGGCCTTCTGCACACCGATCCATTTCCGCGCGAACTCGCGGCATTCCTCACGGAACTCGTTGACCGGCACCTCGTCCTTGTTACGGCCCTTGGCGCGGTACTCCTCCTCGATCTTCCATTCGATCGGCAGGCCGTGGCAGTCCCAGCCGGGCACGTAATTGCTGTCGTAGCCCATCATCTGGCGGGTGCGGGTGACAACGTCCTTCAGGATCTTGTTGAGGGCGTGCCCGATGTGGAGGTGGCCGTTGGCATAGGGCGGGCCATCGTGGAGAATGAATTTTTCACGCCCCTTCGCGTCCTTGCGCAGGCGCTCGTAGAGCTGCAACCGGCTCCAGCGCTCGATCAGGCGCGGCTCGAGCTCGGGGAGCCCCGCCTTCATGGGAAAATCGGTCTTGGGCAGAAAGAGCGTATCGCTCCAGTCGCGCCCGTCGCCGGTCTTGCCGGGTCTTGCCTGCTCGGGCCGGGTGCTGCCCAGCTTCATATCCGCCATCGCTTCGCCAATCTTCCCGCTCGAACCGCTCTAGGCCGGGTTCTAGCAATGGTGCGGGCGACAATCCAGCTTTGCAGTGCCAGCGTTGCAATGACGGCGAGCGTTCGGGAGAAAGGATCAGCCGCGGTAACCCCGCTACCGCGACTGACCCCTACCGACCAACCGCCAGGTGTGCCCCGGTGGCGATACGGCGTTCCGATCCGCTGACCCATTTCGTGGGTTGCTGAGTGCAGGCTTGTGCTCGGGGCTTGCTGGCGTGCGTCAGAGATAGGTGATCATCAACGCACAGCCAATGATGATCGCACTCAACCCGGTCACGATCGTGCTCGTGACAAAAGCCCGGAAAAGCTCCTCGCGCATAGCAACCCCACCACACAAACCGCCCAGTTCCAGAGCCCGCAGCGTACCCTCATACGTTGCGCGCCCACACCCGCGCGGGATCGGCCGACTGCAGCCGCGTGATCCCCGCGTGTGACAAGAGCATGAAACATCCGCGACATAAACTTGAAAAGTGAGGAAAACCACCTATCTGAACAAGCTGTTGAGGATAAAATGCTCAGTAAAGCGATAATCGCGTGCCATCGTTTCATTCGGAGCCGAAGCCAGCCTCGATGGCATGCTTGATCAATTCGGCAAAACTCGTGACGCTCAGGCGCCGCATCATCCGTGAGCGGTGGACCTCGACCGTCCGCGGGCTGATGCCCAACTCGAAGGCAATCGCCTTGTTCTGGAGGCCCTTCAGCAGGAGACTCAGCACATCGCATTCTCGCTTGGACAGCTTGGACATGAGCTCCTCGCGACGCATTTCGATCAGGACGTCCGTGGTGGTGACGGCACCGATCGAGAAGGCCCGATCGACCGCTGCCAGCAACCCGGCGGGGATCCGCGATCCGGCATCGGCATGCAGCATCACGGTGCCGTCCCGAACCGCCTGCAGCGTGCGCGAAAGACAGGGCTCGTTCGAGACCAGCACGACCGGCAGACCTGGGTATCGCTGCTGCAGGTCATCGAGCACCTGAAAACCGTCAATCCGCAGTGGTGTGAGGGCAAGCACGACGCATCCGGGCCGGTGGGCGTCGATTCCTCCCAGGAAATCACCTGAGGATTCGAAGTCGGCGACCTCATAGCCGCGATCCGTCGCGAGCAACGCCACCAGCGACTGCCGATGTGCCGGATCGGAACCCAGCACATACACCTTGCGCGTTTTCTCTTCCGCCATGTGTCAGGCTCCGATCCACCCCAAACGGACCAGTTGATGGAGCCTGCCTCCCTAGATCGTGCTCTCATTGATTTGAAACGTTAGTGCCTTGTCACTGGAATCGACTAGTACGTATTTATCCGTACGTGACAAAACCCAACTGATCGCCCCGCGCGTCGGGGCATTTCTCCCCAAGACCGAAATACTCTGGATGGGAATTTTGCCGGTGCCAAGGCAATCTGGTGGCGCGGTGTGGGAATATTGGCGACAATCCGCGGCGTTCGCGGACACCAGGATCAATCAGAGACCCGGCCGCGCTCGTCGGCACGCAAGCTCGCCCGCGCCCGGCTGCAGTCGATTGCCATCTGAGCCTTCAGCGCGTCGACCGAGGGGAATGCTTCGTCGCCGCGAAGATAGTCGACCAGCTCGACTGCGATCTCGCGTCCATAGAGGTTGCCGTCGAAATCGAACAAGAACACCTCGAGGACCGGCATCCCATCGTCGAAGGTTGGACGGGTGCCGAGATAGGCCGCGGCGTCGTGCTTGCCAGTAGCCAGGTGGACCCTGGCAGCATAGATCCCGTGCTTCAGGTCCTGGCCGCCGGCAAGGCGTACATTGGCCGTCGGAAAGCCGAGGCCGGTACCGCGCTTGGCCCCGCCGGCGACGGTTCCCACCAATCGCCAGTTGTGACCGAGCACCGCGGCTGCGCTCGCAACATCGCCCTCACGCAACAGGCGGCGGACGCGGCTGGACGAATAGACCTCCCTCGGGTCGGAGACTGGCTCGATCACCGTTACGCCGAAACCAAATCTCGCCCCGCTCGAGCGCAGCAAATCCGGATTGCCGTGGCGCCCGTGGCCAAACTGGAAATCATAGCCGACGACAACATGCCGCACCTCCAGTCTTTCGACCAGCACCGAAGCGACGAAGCTCTCGGCGCTCATGGCGGACAGGGTGCGATCGAAGGCGAGCACGACGGCCAGATCGAGCTCCAGGCTCGCGAGCAGCCGCAGTTTCTCCGGCAGCGGCGTCAGCGTGAAGTGTGGCCGCTCCGGCGCAAAGAACACCCGGGGGTGCGGATCGAACAGGAGCACGCCAGCGGGAGCGCGCAAGTCCGCGGCAATCGACCTCGTCCGCGTCAGCACCGATTGATGCCCACGGTGGACGCCGTCGAAATTGCCAATCGCCAAAACCGAGCCCTTCAGCTCGTCTGGAAGCGCATCATTGCCCGCGGACACGTACATCGCATGTGCCGCGTCCGCGGCCCCTATCGCCTATGTTCAGCGCCTCGGCGTCCAGCTCAATCCGGACGTCCCGGCACCATCAGCACGGCGCCGCCCTGCAGCACCGTCTTGCCCTCGACCGAGCAGTCGCAGTCGAAAATCGCCCGGCGTTTCGCGACGATCAACTCGCTCAGCACGACCTTCGCCACCACCTCGTCGCCCAAGCGCACCGGCGCCCGGAAATTCAGCGTCTGCGATACATAGATCGCTCCCGGCCCCGGCAGCTGGGTGCCAAATACGGTCGAGATGAAGCTCGCCGTCAAGAGGCCGTGTGCAATGCGACCCTTGAAGGGCGTCATTGCCGCATACTCGGCGTCGATATGAACAGGGTTGTTGTCGCCCGAGATCTGCGCGAATCCGAGCACGTCCTGCTCGGTGACGATCCGCGTGTAGCTCGCTGCCATGCCGACTTTGAGATCCTCGAAGTAGAGGCCTCTGCGCACGATCGCATCCATGTCGCCTTATCCCCAAAGCCCCGCTGCCTGCTTCTGACGCGTTGCAGCGTAATCGACGAGATGATTCGCTGCAATGCACACAAGGTCACAGAACCACGGCAACCACAGGGCGATGGGGCGACGCTGCGACAACTACGTAGATGGGACGCCGTCGACCATTCGGCAACCTTTCGATGGCATGCTCGCGTAGCCTGTTGCAATCGCCAGGCGATTGCGCAATAAGGTCGCTTCGCTGGCGCTCCGATGGTTGCCAGCTTTGCGGTGAGCGGGTGTAGCTCAGGGGTAGAGCATCACGTTGCCAACGTGAGGGTCGAGGGTTCAAATCCCTTCGCCCGCTCCAATTCGCAAGCTTGGCCAGTGGTGGGCAACGTCGGTTGATCCTCTTTGGTTTCCCCAGCCAGAGCCAGCTGTCGGTCTCGCTGCGGACGCGGGCCATGCTTCAGCCATCAAGATCTCGCAGGATTGAGCCGACTCGTAACAATGGGGCTTGCGCAGCCGCAGGCAATTCGACAGCTTCGTTTCCAACGCAGGCTCGCTCGAGCGTCCGCCGACCGACGTTCTCGAATCCAGCTTGATCGGGGTATCGCATTTGCCGGCCAGCGAAAGGTTTTCGCCCAGGATGTCATCGCGCCGCATCAATGAGCTTGCCAGGGTGGCCGGCGCTGCGCTCGCGCTGCTGTGTGCCTCGGGGTCGTTGTCGGCACCTCAGGCCGAAGCCGATCGCAGCGAGCAGCTCACCAAACGCCAGCAGCAAGGCCAGACGCTCGATCAAGCCACTGCCCAGGCCGAGCGTGACGAGGCCCGCAAGGCCGAGGCGGCCCTGCTCGAACAGCTGACCACGAAAACCGTGCTCGTCACCTTCGAGAACCAGCAGGCGATGGTGGGCGCCATCGCGAAGTATCAGACGATCGTGGGCAGGGGCGGCTGGCAGACCATCCCCAAAGTCCGCACGTTGCGCCCAGGCGATTCGAACGAGGCCGTTGCCTACCTGCGCGCGCGCCTCGAGGTGACCGACAAGCTGCCGCGCGCCAGCAGCGACGCCTATCTGTTCGACGATGAGGTCGCCAAGGCCGTGCAGCGCTTCCAGCGCCGGCATGGCCTCGCGCCGACCGGCAACGTCGACCGGCGCACGCTGGCGGCGCTCAACGTCCCGGCGTCGGCGCGCCTGCAACAATTGCGCATCAACATCCAGCGCATGCGCGAGCTGCTGCGGGACGGCCTGCCGGCGCGCTACGTGATGGTGAACATTCCGGCCTACGAGCTGCAAGCGGTCGATGGCGGAACGGTGGGGCTCGCAAGCCGGGTGATCGTCGGCCGGCTGGAGCGCCCGACCCCGACGGTTCACGCCAAGATCAAGGGGCTCAACTTCTTCCCTTACTGGAACGTGCCCGACAGCATCGCCTTCGGCGATCTGGTGCCGAAGCTGCACAAGGAGCCGGGCTATCTCGAGCGCGAGCGCATCCGGGTCTTCACCACCTGGAAGGGCACGGAGCTCGATCCCAACATCGTCAACTGGAGCATGCCCGAATCGCAGGCCTATAAATTCCGGCAGGACCCGGGCCCGCAGAATGCGCTCGGCCTGGTGCGCATCGACATGCCCAACGAGCACACCGTCTACATGCACGACACGCCGCTGAAGAACCTGTTCAATCAGGCCGTGCGTCCGTTCAGTGCGGGCTGCGTGCGCGTGCAGAAAGTGTTCGAGCTCGTCACCTGGCTCGCCAGCTACAACGGCGACTGGGACCGGGCGCGGGTCGACAGCGTGGTGCTGTCCAACCAGGCGATGGACGTGGCGCTCAACCAGGAGGTCGATGTGCTGTTCGTCTACCTGACAGGCTGGGTGCTGCCAAACGGCGAAGTCTATTTCCGCGACGATATTTATGGCCGTGACGGCGACGAGAATGCGCGCGACCGCGAGGATCGCGAGCCGGCGCCCGACGACAGTTTCCGGCTGGCGCCGTGAAGGGGGGCAGTCGGCAGTCGGATTTCGCACTGCTTAAGGCCTACTGCCGACTGCCGCCAACATCGCCGCGGTGTGGCGTGCGATCATAGCCTCCTCGTTGGTGCGGATGACGAGCACGCGGACGCGGGAGCGGTCGGACGAGATGATGGTCTCGGCGCGGCGGTTGCGGGACTCGTCGAGCTCGATGCCGATCCATTCGAAACCGGCGCAGACCCGCTCGCGGACGCGGGCCGCGTTCTCGCCGATGCCACCGCAGAAGACAACCGCATCGAGCCCGGAGAGGATCGCTGTCATGGCGCCGAGCTCGCGCCGGATCCGGAACACGAAATAGTCGATCGCCTGTTGGGCTTCCGTCGTGCCGGCGGCTTCCAGCTCGCGCATGTCGTGGCTCAATCCCGAGAGCCCGAGCAGGCCCGAGCGGCGATAGAGCAGATCCTCGATCTGCTTGGCGGACATGCCCTTCTCACCCATCAGGTAGAGCAGCACGCCTGGATCGAGCTGGCCGCAGCGCGTGCCCATCGGCAGGCCGTCGAGAGCGGAAAAGCCCATGGTGGAGGCAACGCTCTGGCCGCCATTGATTGCGCACATGGAAGCGCCGTTGCCGAGATGGGCGACGACGACGCGCCCGGCAGCGTGGTGCGGCGCGATGCGGGCGAGCTCGCCGGTCACATATTCATAGGAGAGGCCGTGAAAGCCGTAGCGGCGCACGCCCTCGTCATAGAAGGAGCGCGGCAGCGCAAAGGTGTCGTTCACCCAGGGTTGCTGGCGATGGAAGGCGGTGTCGAAACAGGCAACCTGCACCGCGTTGGGGAACGCCGATCGTGCAGCCGCAATGCCAGAGAGGTTGTGCGGCTGGTGGAGCGGCGCGAGCGGCGACAGCGCCTCGAGCTCGGCGACAATGATGGCATCGAGGACGACCGGGGCCGAGAAGCGGAGCCCGCCATGCACGACGCGGTGGCCGACGGCCGCGACCGGCGCATTGGGGAAGTGCTGCCCGATGAGGCCGAGGATCAGGCCGACGGCCTCATGGTGTCCGCGCGCCGCGTTGGCGTCGAGTTGCTGGTTGGCGAGCGTTGCGCCCTCGCTCGTGTGGGCGACGAGCCGGGGCCGCGTGCCCAGCCCCTCGACCTGGCCGCGGGCGAACTCCTGTGAGCCGCGCCCCGACCCGAAGAGCGCGAATTTGAGCGAGGAGGAGCCCGCGTTGAGCGTGAGTATTTGCGGCGCGGCCATGGCGGTCCAAATGCTGGGGGTCGAGCCAGAGCATGCCGGTTGGGCGGACCGGTCACAAGGGCCAGACTGTCGTCCTGGCACACGCCACTGTGAACAGCGAGCGTTGGTTGGGCGTTGTAGCCTCTGGGCTTGGTTCCAGGAGTATCAGATGTCGATCCAAAAGCTGATGGCGGTGCTGTTGCTCGCATCACTGCTCCCACTGCCCGCCCTCGCTGCCGACGATCTCACGGGGCACGCGTTTCCGTTTGCCGCCTATGAAAAAATCGACAAGCAGATCGTGGACGCCGATGGCAGCCGGATCGAGGTCGCTTTCGGCCCTGGCGAGCTGAAGCTCGATCGCGGCAAGATCCTCGACTGGATCCGGGTTTCGGCGCGCGCGATCGTCACCTATTATGGGCGCTTTCCGGTCAAATCATTGAAGCTGCTGGTGGTCGCGCGCGCGGGCGACAAAGTCATGTTCGGGCAGGCGTTCGGCGAGGACGATGCCGCGATCCGCGTCTACCTCGGGACCATGGCTGACGAGAAGGCGCTGAAGGACGACTGGATCCTGGTGCACGAGATGGTCCACCTCGCCTTCCCGCGGCTGGCGGAGCGGCACAACTGGCTGTCGGAAGGGCTCGCCGTCTATGTCGAGTCGATCGCGCGGGTGCAGTCGGGCGATCTGAGCGAAGAGGAGATCTGGTCGGGCTTCCTGCGCGGCATTCCGCGCGGGCTGCCGCAGGCTGGCGATCGCGGGCTCGACAACACGCCGACCTGGGGTCGCACCTATTGGGGCGGGGCCCTCTTCTGCATGCTGGCCGACATCGAGATCCGGAAACGCACCGGCAATCGCATGGGGTTGCAGCAGGCTTTGCGCGGGGTGTTGGCGCAGACCAATTTCTCGGCGTTCTGGCCGATCGGCAAGGCGCTCGAGGCGGGAGACGAGGCGATCGGGGGAGAGGAGCTGATGCGCCTCTACCAGCGCTTGAAGGATACGCCCGAGCCGACCGACCTCGACGCGCTCTGGAGCGAGCTGGGTGTGGCGGCGCAAGGGCGGACGGTGGTGTTGGATCCCAAGGCGCCTGCTGCCGCGATCCGGAGCGCAATCGTCAGGAGAGGTTGAGCGCAACGCCAGGACGCGGCTTGTGCTGCTCTCGGTCCGGCTAACCAGCTGGGCAATTGCACCTCACACAATCTACGAAGCTGAACGGACCATGCCGGCCGACCACGAGATTTCAGCTTCGCCCCGAACGCGCTATGGCATCGCGAATGCCGAGCGGGTCGAGAACCCGATCTGGCTGCGGTCGATCGATGGTGACTGGTCGGGATCGATGCTTCGCACGCACCTCGGCCTCGAGCTCGAGGACGCACAGTTCCGGTTGGACTTCGCCCACTCGTCCTACCGGCAGGCGCTCCCAGGACCATTCTGGAGCTGGATACGCTTCGGCCGCACGAGCACGACCTTGCCTGACGGGCGCGTGATCCACATCGCCGGCGAGCACGAGGATTTCTACGATCCCGACTTCTGCATCTACAATGACGTCGTCGTCGAGCATCCTGACGGCCGGCGCGAGTTCTACCTCTACCCGAAGGAGGTTTTCCCTCCGACCGACTTCCACAGCGCAACGCTTGTCGGAACTGACATCGTGCTGATTGGCTCACTCGGCTATCTGGATCTCCGCCGGTTCGGGGAAACGCAGGTGCTTCGCCTCGACACCGCGACCTTGCGCATCGAGCCGGTCGCGACAACGGGCGAGCAGCCTGGATGGATTTCGCGGCACACGGCTCAGCTGCTGGGGGACGCGTCGATTGTCGTCGGCGGCGGAACTGTCCATCGCTCGAGACAGGACAAGGGTCCGAGCCAACGCCGGTTCGCGCTGGATTTGACCACCAAAGCATGGCGACGCCTCGATGATGCCGAAGATGGCTCGGCGCCGATCGGATAGCCCCCGATCGCGCGCACCAGCATCGCTCCGATCCGATGACCAGGCTAAGGACGCTCCGAACAATAACCACTCCGTGTTGTCGTCAAGTCGAGCACGGGATCTGTAGGGTGCAATAGGCCTTCTTCAGGCCGTATTGCACCACCCCGGATCGCAACGCCAGCCGAAGGTGCAATACGGCGAAGGCGCCTATTGCACCCTACGTCGAAGCGCATCCGCTCGCGAAAAAGATTCAGTTATTGTTCTGGCTGTCCTAAGGCGAATGGACCTTCACCCCATCGCCCACAGCAACCCCGACACCGTCACCGCCGCAAGCGCCGTCCCGAGCGCAACCGCGCCCGACACGACTCCGACCGCCTGCTCGTAGCGGCTCGCGAACAGGAACGCATTCGCCCCCGTCGGGCAGGCGGCGAGTAGCACGACGACGCCAGCCGAAACCGGCGGCAGCGCGAACACCCAAGTGGCGAGCACATAGGCAAACATCGGGAAGGCGACGAGCTTCACGCCTGTGACCAGGGCGACCGCCCCGAGCTGGCCGCGCACCTCGAAGCGGGCGAGGCTCATGCCGAGCGCGAACAGGGCGCCTGGAATGGCCGCCGCTCCCAGCATGGCAATCAGCTTGTCGGGAACGGGCGCGATGCCGAGCCCGGTCAGCCGCCAGACGCTCCCCGCGATCACGCCGAGCACGACCGGATTGAGTGCCAGATCCCAGCCGAGCGCTTTCAGTTTGGGCGCGAGGGGAACGCCCCGCTCGCTCAGGGCCCATTCCGCCTGCAGCGTCGCCACCAGCCAGAGCATGGGTGCGTGCAGCGCAACGACGAGAGCGAGGGGCGCCGCCGCCGCTTCGCCGAAATGACCCAGGCCGAGCGGAATGCCGAGCATCACGGTGTTGCCGAAGGTCGCGCCCATCGAGAGTGCCGCGATCTCGACCGGGGGACGAGCGAGCAGGCGCCCCGCGCAAACGGTCGTCAGCACCCAGGTCATCGCGCTCGCCAGGAAGAAAGCCGCGAGAGTGGCGAGCGGGGCACCCTCGATTGGCGGCGCGGTCACCATGGTGCGGAACAGCAGTGCCGGCATGGCAATGGTAAAGATGAACTCACCCAGTCCCTTGCCTGCCGGCTCGGAGACGACGCTTAAGCGCGCGGCGATGAAGCCGATCAGGATGAGCCCGAACACGGGCAGGACGGTGGTGAGGACGGAGGACATCGGGGGCGGGCGAGAGCCGTTGGAGCGACCCGGCAGGTTCTAGGCAGGAACGCCCCGCAAGGCCAATGCTTTCGCGGGCTTCGTCGGTCGGGTCGACAACGGCGACCCGGTGTGGGACGGTGGGAAGGAGGTGTCGGGTCTCGGGAAGGCTCGACCCGACCGAAAGAGGCGGCCCGCGGATCCTCAGCTCTTGCGGGCCTCGAGCGCCTGGCGGAGCACACGGGCGTAGTTGCCGATCGCGACGTTGCGGAGCGCAGCCTCGCTCATGCCGCGCTGGCGCAGCAGGCCGACGACGCGCTGCAGATCGGCGTAGCTCACAATCGGCGGGTTGGCGGTTGCGTTCAAGTCGGTGCCGAAAGCGACGTGGTCATCGCCGAGCCAGCCGGCCAACTCGACCATGCGATCCGCATAGGCGTCGAGCGACGTGCCGATGTCGGAGCGCAGCGTCCAGAGGCCGATCACACCGCCCTTGGCGGCGATGGCGCGCGCATCATCGAGCCTCAGTTGCCGCGACTTGCCGACGGCCTGCCGCCAGCTCGGCTTGCCGCCCCTCGTCACCGAGCTGTGCGACCAGACCATCGGGAGATTCGATACCGCCAGCGCCTGATTGACGGCCTGGCTGGTGCAATGGGCGAGGTCGACCAGGATGCCGAGCCGGTTGCATTCGAGGATGACGTTGCGGCCGAGCTCGGTGAGGCCGGCATGCTCGGGGCGCTCGGTCTGGAAGTCGCCGAGCCGGTTGCGAATGTAGTGCACCAGCTGCAGGTGGCGGATGCCAAGGTCGTAGGCCGTCCGCAGATGAGCGAGGTCGTCGTCGAGGAAGCTGGCGCCCTCGACCGACAGCACCACATGGGGATCGCCCGCCAGCGCCCGGTCGATATCCGCAGGGGTCGTCGCGATCTTCAGCTTTTGATCGGCGATATGCTGCTTGATGCGGCCGAGCTCGGCCCGGAACCATTCGAGGGCCTCGCCCGGTTTGGGCGTGCCGGTCTGCTTCAAGCCCTTCGAGGAGGGGCGGATCCAGGGCACGTCGCCCACGAGCGACCAGGAGACGAGGCTCGCATTCCCGCTTGCCATGAGCTTGCCGAGCGGCTGCTTGGCGGCCGGGTTCGGGCCGAAGAAGAAGAGATGGAAATGCATGTCGGCGATGAGATCGACGTCGCCCGCGAATGCGGACGGGCCAAATGCGAAAGGCAAGGCGAAGGCAGCTGCCAGCAGACGCCGGCGATCGATCGACATCGCGTTGTAGCCCCGGCTGAATTGCTCGAGCACGCGCAATTCACCTACTCGATCAGGATGGTCGCGACGTAGTCCATGGTGCGGTTGGTGTTGTCGGGCGGCAGTAGCGTGTTGACGAGGAAGGATGTCGGCGAGTAATTGACCGTCACGATCGACCGGATGAAGGCTCCCCGCACTCGTGCGCTCGAGCGCGTGAGCACGTTGTCGCTGATCGCGGTCACGTAGTAGGACCTGAGATAGGCGAAATTCGACTGCACCGATTTCGACATCTGCTGGTGCCCGATCGACATCTTGCTCGCCCGTTCCGGATTCTCGTCAAAGACCGACTGCAGCACGGCGCGGCGCTTGGCATCCGGCAGCTTGAGCGCGTCGACAACGAGGAGAGGCCCGTCGGCGAGACCGGCATTGGACGACTTGTTGCGGCTGCCGACATAGGTGCCGACAGCCTCCATCGGTTGCATCGGTTGCTTCACGCAGGCGGGGATGCCCGAAGTCTTGAAGGCGTCGCCCGAGGTCTTGGGAACGCAGTCCTTCAGCGCGAGCAACGACCAGGCGAACTCCGAGCAATAGAGGTCGATGGTGCCGGGCGGGTTCTGGCCGAGTGCGATCTGGCCGAGCTGCTTGACGAAGTCGACCGGCCTCCCGGATTTGTATTTTGGGGCGTTGTAGTCGGTGTTGAACTTGATCTGCGAGGGATAGACCTTGGACGCGCTGCCACCGAGCCGTGTCGCCCAGCCGAGGATGTTCGCGCGCTGCTGATCGGTGAGCCCGCGCGGACGGATGACATGGATGAGATTGAGCGTGCGGTAGTGCTCGCTGGTGAGATCGCCGTTCAACCGCGGCCCGAGATAGACCTGATCCATGGGGTTGTCGAGATTATGGACCACACCGTCCTTCACGTAGGCGATGCCGGTATGGCTGATCCCCATCTGGATGTTGGGATAGGCGCCGGCGCCGCCCCACTCCGCGCGGAAGGTCAGCAGCAGATCGCCGGTCTGGACGAGGCCGCTCTTGGCGAGGCGCTTGGAGAGGCCCGAGCGGTTGGCGACGAAGAGGCGCAAGCCGACATTCGAGCCGTTGGCGTCCGGGTGCTTGAACGCGAGGAGACGGTCGCTCGTCTTCGTCAGCTTGGGCAGCGGCGCATAAGCGCTCTCAGGCACGGCGAAAAAGACCGGAATCTGCAGCTTCTTGGCCATTTTCTCGTTCGCCTTGGCATCGAAGGTGAACTCCTGCGACAGGGCGGGACCCGCGCCGAGCGCGAGGATCGAAAAGGCAAGGAGGGACATGAACCGGAGCATTCCGAACGCGGATGACATGAGAAAGCTCCTTCGAGGTTGCCGAGCACGGGCGATCTCTAGCACGCCCGCGCGCGCCGCCCAATCCCCGGGCGAGCCTCGATCGTGGCGCCGCTCCGCCATGCGGTCGCAAGCTTGCTCGTTGCCGGGTGTCTGGTCATCATGGGATGCGCTACGCCGCACGCTGGAGCGCCACGGGAGGAATCATGAAGATCGCCGATATCCGGGCCACGCCCGTCAATATTCCCTACACCGCCAACTACGTCTTCAGTCACGGCTCGATCCGCTCGTTGACCAAAACGGTGATCGAGGTCGAGACCAAGGATGGCGTCGTCGGGCTCGGCGAATGTGCGGACGGCGACCGGTCGAAAGACGTGCTCGGATTCAAAGACCGCTTGATCGGCCTCGATATCCGCGAGATCGGCACGGCCGAGCGGCGCTGCCTGCCAGGCTATCGCTATTCGCCGTGGTCCAATGTGCAGGGTGCGCGACGCGCGTTCGGCGGGATCGAGGTCGCGATGTGGGATGCGCGCGCCAGGACCGAGGAGGTGCCGCTCTACGTGCTGCTGGGAGGCCTCGCCCGCAAGGAGGTGGCGCTGTCGGAGTATTTCGGCTTCCGCCTGCCGGGCATCAAGGAGAAGGGCGAGGCAACGCCGCTCGAGGTCGCGCGCTATTGCGGGCGCATGGTGGAAGAGCACAACTCGGATTCCTTCGAGGGCAAGGTCGCGACTGTCTCGCTCGGCGAGGAGGTCACGATGATCAGGGAGATCCGTGCCGCCATCGGGCCCGAGCGCATGCTGAAGCTCGATGCCAACGCCGGCTGGTCCGTGCCGACGGCGCGCGAGGCGCTGCGCCGGTTCGACCCCTATGTGATTCATTACTATGAGGATCCGGTCGAGAGCTATGAGGAGATGGCGCAGCTGCGGCCGCACACGCGCGCCTCCTTCTCGACCCACGTGCTCGATCTCGGGCGGGCGCATCAGCTGAAGGCACCCGACACCTTCGTCACCAACCTCAACGACCTCGGCGGCATCAGGCGCACGGTCGAGTTCATCGCGGCCTGCGAGCGGCTCGACATTGGCTTCCGTTTCCATTCGGGCGAGACGAGCGTGGGCTGCGCCGCCTACATCCAGGTCTCCGCCGCGATCGACCATGTGCGCGAGCCGAGCCAGACACTGTTCCGCTGGTACGCGGACGACGTGGTCGAGGAAGGCACGTTCGTGCCCAAGAACGGCGTGGTGCAGGTGCCGAAGGGACCGGGGCTCGGCGTCACGCTCGACAAGAAGGCGCTGAAGCGCTGCCACAAGCGCTATCTGGACGAGGGCACGTTCCCGGCGAGCGAAACTGGCAAGAAGTTCCGCGACCGGTTCATGAAGGTGTAGGCCCAACGGCCAGGCGCGCGAGCGGCGGGCGCCTGGCCGCTCCAGGAAGGCACGGATGTTTGACGCGTGTTCATATATGTCTTTGTTTTTTTCCCAATAGCTCGACTTCTTTCTTCGTGTTTCCAATATTCGTGACGATTCCGGACAGGGATAGATCAATCGTTATCAGTTTAAGATGCCTGATGTTCACGATTAACTGCTAGGCTCCCGCCAATCCAATTGATCAAGACACGACCCGGCGCTACACGCCGGGAGCAGGGGGCTGTGATGCAGAAAAACGGGTCGAAGCGCAGTGATGTTCTCGTCGCGAGCGGGGAGAGCGAGGAGTTCAGTGGCTTTGGCGGCTACGACCGCGTGTCGTATCTGAATTCGCTCACTGGGGTCGGGATCGACCTCGGCAATCTCGCCAACAATTCGGGCGATGCCACGGGCGACAGCTACAGCTCGATCGAGCTGTTCGTGCTGTCCTTGAACGGCGATCTCTTCGTTGGCGCCGATGGCAAGGACTCCGTCAACGGCCGCACCGGCAACGACAGCCTCTCGGGCGGCGGCAACGACGATCTGCTGCTCGGCGAGTACGGCAACGACACGCTCGTCGGTGGCGACGGCAAGGACGGCATGTGGGGTGGTGGGCTCCACGACCTGATGCTCGGCGGCGCCGGCAACGACAAGCTCTATGGCGATGCCGGCAACGACACGCTCGACGGCGGCGCGGGCAACGACATCATCAATGGCGGGACCGGCATCGACTGGGTCCTGCTCGACGATGCTACGGCAGGCGTCCGCGTCAATCTCGCCACCGTGCGTGCCCAGAACACCGGCGGCGCCGGCATCGACACGATCGGGGCGGTCGAGAACCTGGTCGGCTCCTCGTTCGACGACCGCCTGACCGGCAACGCCGGTGGCAATGTCATCGCCGGCGGTCGTGGGCAGGATGTCATCAGCGCCGGCAATGGCAACGATACGCTCGATGGCGGCGAGGACCACGACGCGCTCTGGGGCGGCAACCAGAACGATCAACTCAGCGGCGGGGCCGGCGACGACCAGCTCTACGGCGAGAACGGCAACGATGTCGTCGCTGGCGGCGAGGGCGCCGATACGATCGCTGGCGGCTCGGGCAACGACATGCTCGGCGGCGGCGCTGGCGACGACACCTTCCTGTTCGATCAAGCAGCAGGCATCGACACCATCCTCGACTTCGTCGCGGGCGCGGCCTCGGACGACGTGATCGACATCTCGGCCTTCAATTTTGCCGGCCTCGGCGCGATCCTCGCAGTGACAACCAACAGCGATGTGGACCTCGACGGGTCGGCAGACGATTGCGCCATCACGCTCAGCGCCGGTGTCCAGGTCAGGCTCATCAACGTGGTCGCGGCCAGCCTCGGCGAGGACGATTTCGCCTTCGCCTGATTCGTGTGGGCGGCAATCTCGATCGGGTCTGCCGCGAAACTGCATCAAATTGCACTGGCCCCGTGAGCCGCACTTTAACGCGGGTTCACTAGGCTCGACCCCAACACGTAGGAAGCCCAGTGATTGGGCGACCGAGCCAACAGGTGGAAATCATGCCGATCATTGTCAAGGGAACGCGCAGGCCCGAAGTGTTCTTCGCGACCGGCGAGGCCGAAGCCTTCGATGGCGGCGCGAACTACGACAAGGTCACCTACGAGCGATCGGCAGCCGGGATCACCATCAATCTCGTCGACCTCACCCAGAATACGGGCGATGCGGAAGGCGACAGCTACACGGCGATC
>JANNSW010000457.1:0-1718 GCA_031403055.1 Hyphomicrobiaceae bacterium
CCGGGGCAGCAGGCGAGATCCTTTGCCCCCTCGTCGACCTTGATGCCGGGAATTGCGCCCGCGTCCTGGATCAGTTGGACGAGCGGCGTGCCGTCCTTGGCCTTCTGCTTGATGGTCTCGTCGAACAGGATGACGCCCGAGATGTGGTTTTTCATCGCCTCGCTCGAGCGGAACAGCAGCTCGCGGTAGTCGCGGCGGTTGTCTTCCGTGTTCTCGACCTTGATCGCCTCGAAGCGCTTGGCGATCGTGCCCGAGCTCTCGTCGGCGGCGAGAATGCCCTTGCCGGGCGCCACCATGGCCTGGGCGATCCTTGCGAGCTCTTTCGACATGCGTTTATCTCCCGATGCATTGCGCGAATCTGGTGCCTCCGATGTAGCGGCAAATTGGGGATGAGGCCAGATCGGCGACGGCTTTCTCACAGAGAGCTCGACCTAGAACAGCTCGGCGAGGTCTCGCCGTCCGTCGACAATCGCAACGATTTCGACCACACCATCGTTCACGTGATGCTCGTAGAGCAGCAGATAGCTCCCCTCGATCAGCAGCCTTGCGCCCGGTCTGATCTCATCGCGTGCGACACCCAGGTCCGGGAACTCGCGCAGCATCGAGAGCTTTCGATCGATCCTGCGAACGATCCGATCGGCCGCCGCGAGATTCTTCGCTGCGATCAGCTGCCAGATTTCTCGCAGCTCCTCGATGGCCCGGCGCGAAAACACGAGATCAGGCACGGCGCGACTTCCGGTCTTTCCTGCGCTTCGCCCGCTCCTCGCCGATAAGGGCCTCGATATCGAGTGGGCCGGCGATTCCGCTGGCCTTGCCGGCATCCCAACGCGCTCTGAGCACATTCAGGTCCCGCTGCTCTCCCCGCCGAAACGTCTCCCATAGACGCAATGCGTCACGGATGACCTCGCTCGCCGACGCGTACTCGCCGATGTCGACGGCGCGCCGAACCGTTGCCGCCATGGGCTTGGGCAACGCAATGCTGATGCGCTCGATCTCGGCCATTGTGTCCTCACGGGGCGGTCGTCTGAAGGAAGACAGGCTTGCATAAGAAGTAGTACGAATTGCGCGGATTGCAAACCGTCAATTGGCAAGCGTGGATGCGTTGTGAGACCCACTGCATGCAGCAGGCTCGCTCACGAGCCGCGACCTGTGTTGCCCCCCGACCACAGCTCGTGGCCCGTGTTAGCGATCTCTGATGATCCCTGTTGAGCGGATGGGCGAGTTGGGGTTTTGATGGTGGCATCAACATGCGTATCTCATTCTGGCCCCACCGGACTGGAAACCACAACGATGCCCGTCCCGCGAACACTGCTCGCCCTGTTCGCCGCCCTCGCCCTGCTGCTGGCTGTCCAATCGGGCGCCGCGCCGGTCGAGGCCGCCCCCGCAGCGCCCGAGCCCGTCAAGTTCGATCTTCCCTATGATGCCGGCTCGATCGTCATCATCAATTCCGAGCGCCGCCTCTACCTGGTGCTGGGCGGGGGCATGGCCCTGCGCTATCCGGTTGCCGTCGGCAAGTCGACCGAGCTCTGGCGCGGCAAGACGTTCGTGCAGGCGAAGGCGGAGAACCCGAGCTGGCGCGGCTACCGCCACCCAGACCGCCCGTTTCGCCACCGGTTGGCCCGTGCGCGGATCTCGGATGTGGTCGCCCTTTCGGGTCCCCGACGCGCTCACGGCCGTCTGACGGGCGGAGAGCCGGACGAGCACGCGCGGCTCTGCGG
>JANNSW010000458.1:0-1836 GCA_031403055.1 Hyphomicrobiaceae bacterium
TCTGACCCGCACCCGCGCCGACAACGTCACCGAGCCCTGGCTCTGCGAGAAGTGGGAAGCCTCCGAGGACCTGAAGACCTGGACGCTGCATCTCCGCAAGGACGTCAAGTGGTCGAACGGTGATGCCTTCGGCGCCGACCAGGTGATCTGGAACATCAAGCGCGAGCTCGATCCGGCCGTGGGCTCGTCCGTGCTCGGCCTGATGAAGGGCTACATGATGAACGACGCGGGCGACGCCATCTGGGACGCCAACGCGATCGAGAAGGTTGACGACAACACCATCCGCCTCAATGCCCGTAATGCTCAGCTCGCCGTGCCGGAGCATTTCTTCCACTACCCGATGATCATCCTGCACCCCTCCTCCGAGGGCAAGTTCGGCGTTGGCTCTGTCGGTACCGGCTGGGCCGAGATGGCCGAGTACGAGCTCGGCAAGAAGTGCATCGTCAAGAAGCGGCCCGGCTACTGGAAGGGCGACGGCGCCCTCGACGAGGTCCACTACATCGACCATGGCGATGATCCGGCAGCAGCGCTCGCCGCCCTGCAGTCCAAGCAGGTCGACGGTCTGTGGGAGGTCAGCCCCTCGCAGCTCGTCGCCGTGCGGGCCATGGACTGGGTCAGCCTTCTCGACGTGACGACCGCGCAGACCGCAGTCGCCCGCATGCAACCGACCAATGCCCAGTGGAAGGACCCGCGGGTCCGCAAGGCCATGCGTATGGGCATCGACGCGGCCAAAGTGGTGCAGGTGGCGGTCGACGGCAATGGCTCGCCGGGCGAGCATCATCACGTTGCCCCGCTGCATCCCGAGTATGCCCAGCTCCCCAACATGTATGACGTCGAAGGCGCCAAGAAGCTGCTCGCCGAAGCGGGCCTGCCCAATGGCTTCGACACCGAGATCTTCTGCATCGCGGATCCCGAGTGGGAGTCGAAGGCGACCAACGTGATGGCGCAGCAGTGGAAGGAGATCGGCGTCAACGTGAAGGTCTCCGTGCTCCCGGCCGCCCAGTACTGGGAGATCTGGGACAAGGAGACGAACCCATTCTCCTACACCGCCTGGACCCATCGCCCACTGGGCGTCATGGTGCTCGGCCTCGCCTACCGCACTGGCGTTCCGTGGAACGAGTCCAAGTGGTCCAACCCGAAGTTCGATGAGCTCCTCACCAAGGCCGAAGGCCAGCTCGATGTCGAGCAGCGGCGTGCGACCGTGAAGGAGATCGAGACCATCATGCAAGAGGACGGCCCGATCGTGCAGTCCGTCTGGCTGAAGGTCTACCAGGGCATGTCGAAGGACGTGGCGGGCTTCGCCGCCCATCCGACCCAGTACATCTTCCCCTGGGAGTGGTCGCGCGCCTGAGATCCAGCTGTCGGCACCGCTGATCAAACACATCGTCGGGCGGGGGCTCCAGTGGGAGCTCCCGCCCTTCTTGTTTTCCCTCCTTGGCGCCACGGATAGCCACGCGATTGCCGGAATCACGGGCAATCGTCCTTGGGCAAGGCGCTCCGAGGGCACCAGGAGGCCGATCGCGGGCTTGGCGATCTGACGTTCGTGTTGTAGGATTGACCTTGGTTCATCAGAAACCTCAGGGAGGAATTTCACCCATGGCATTGAGAGACGATCTCAAGAAGGTTCACAGCTATCTGCCGACGCTTGCCCAACAGATGAAGGACGGCAAGGTCAGCCGGCGCGAGTTCCTGCGTACCGCGACCCTGCTCGGCCTCTCCTCGACGGTCGCCTACTCGATCGCCGGCCTGCCCGAGACCGGCACCTTCGTGCGGCCTGCCCATGCGATGGGCGGCGTCGTCAAGATCTCCATGCGCGTGCAGCCGATCGAGAGCCCC
>JANNSW010000459.1:0-20521 GCA_031403055.1 Hyphomicrobiaceae bacterium
AAGGGCCTCCGATCAAACTCAGTCTCGACTTCAAAGTGTCAAGCAGTTGCCGATCTCTGTGCCGGCGGCACGGAAAGTGTAGCCCGTTTCGTGCCGGTCAGGTGCGCGCTTCGCGCGCATGGAAACTCAGTCCGACCTACACTCGACCTGCGTCACGCACCTAAGGACACCAACGACAATGAACGAATCGAATTGAAGCGTATGCAGTCCGCCCAGCCGTTTTCCCGGCCAAGCGACCAGCGGGAGCGCGAGAAGCCGGGACCCCGCATGAAAAGTGCCGTAGGCCCAATATGTTGCGGCTTCGCCGCTGCTTGCGCTAGATCCCGGATCAATCTCCGCCCCGGCGATAGGCCAGGGCTCCGATCGTCCGGGAAGACAGAGCAGTTGTTGTTCGGATTGTCCTTCGCGAAGTCCGACAACTCCTGACCCGTCGGACCCTGCCTGTTGCGCAACCAGGTGCAGGCGGGGATGCCGGTGCCGTAGCCTGGCGCTGACCCCGGACTTGATCCGGGGGAAGCCCAGCATTCGCCGCGCTGGGCGTCCACCGGACATTGTCCGGCCTCGGCCTACGTGATCGGCGGTGGTTGCCAGCGCCCGAGCGCGGCGTCGTCCCCGGCCTTGGCGGCGACCCAGCTCGCGGTCCCGCCCGCGATCTCCTCCTGCTTCCAGAAGGGCGCGGAGGTTTTGAGAAAGTCCATCAGGAATTCCGCAGCCTCGAAGGCGGCCTGGCGATGGGCGGATGCCGTCACCACCAGCACGATGCGATCGCCGGGCACCAGCCGGCCGGTGCGGTGGACGATCAGGGACACCGCGAGCGGCCAGCGCGCGTGCGCCTCGGCTTCGATCCGCGCCAGCTCACGCTCAGTCATGCCGGGATAGTGCTCGAGCGTGATTGCCGTGAGGCGGGCGCCTGCCACCTCGCCGCGGACGAGCCCGGTGAAGGTGACGACAGCGCCCAGGTCGGTGCGGCCCGCCGTCAGGGAAGCGACCTCGCCACCCACGTCGAAATCCTCCGCCTGAACGCGAACCGTCATCGAGTGTCTCCTTGCAGCGTCTCTTAGCACGCTCGCCCGGTCGCGAGGCAAGCCACTGCCGCAAGTCCGGCGTCGATTGCCAATTATATCTCAGTGAGCTATAGATAGCCGGGAACGAGGGGGCGTGGATGCGGGTCTACAAGCTCAAGGCGTTCACGCGCTTCCAGCGAAAGGAGCGCCTGGGCGACGAGGCACTATGCGAAGCAGTGGCCAGAGCCGAGGCTGGGCTGATCGACGCCGACCTAGGGAACGGGCTGATCAAACAGCGCGTGGCTCGGCCGGGCAGAGGGCGCTCCGGCGGTTATCGCACTTTGATTGCTTACCGGGAGGAGGAACGTGCCGTCTTTCTCTATGGTTTTGCGAAGAACGATCGCGAAAATGTCGATACCGGCGAGATCGCTGCATGGGGCCAACTGGGCCGCAGGTTTCTCGCTCTCGATGACGACGCGATCGAGGCAGCGTCGATCGACGGCGATCTGAAGGAGATCGAATGTGCCGAAAACGAAGGTTGAACTGAAAGGTCGTGCCCGCATGCGGTCGGAGATCGTAGCGGCGGCTCGCACCCTCCACAAGCTCGGGGCTTACAGCGACGACGAGCTGCGGCTGACGACGATCCGCATGCTCGGGCGCGACGCGCTGCCCAAGGTCGAGAGCCTGGCGCCGGAGGCGATCGCGAAGCTGCGCGAGGTCATTGGCGTCAGCCAGGCGGTGCTGGCGGCCTATCTCAACGTCGGCGTGACGACGGTCAGCCAATGGGAGCGCGGCGAGCGGCGGCCGACGGGAACGGCCCTGAAGCTCCTGAGCGTGATCAAGCGGCACGGTCTCGAGCCGCTGCGATGAGCGTCGTCAGCCTCCCGTAACTGGCGGAAAGAACGCGATCTCCTTGGCGCCTGCAATTGGCGCGGATGGTTTCACGTGGTTCATGTCGAGTGCCGCTCGGACGAGATCGGCCCGCCGGAACGCCTCCTCGTACTCGGCTCCCCGTGCTTTGAGCCATAGAACGAGATCGGCGACCGTCACGAGCCCGTCGGGCAATTCCAGCCTTTCCTCGGCGCGTCCCATTTTTTCCCGGACCCAGGCGAAGTAGCGGATCGTCACGATCACGGCTCAAGTCTCCGGCTGGCTCGGTTGCGGGCGGCTGACTGGAGCGATGGCGTGGTGCAGGCTCGCCCGCAAATAGGCATAGCCGGTGTAGACCGTCAGCATCGCCGAGATCCACAGCAGCACGATCCCCAGCAGCCAAGGGCCCGATACCACCGATTCGCCGAGCGGGGCGGCGAGCAGCGCTCCCAGCGCGACGAGTTGCACGGCGGTCTTCCACTTGGCGAGGTTGGTGACCAGCACCTTGACGTCGAGCTCGGCCAGGAACTCACGCAACCCCGACACCAGGATCTCCCGCGAGAGGATCAGCACGGCCGCCCAGATCGACCAGCCGGCAATCACCTGCTTGGCAACCAGCAGCAGCAGCACGACACCGACCAGCAGCTTATCCGCGATCGGATCGAGCATGCGCCCGAGCTGGGATTGCTGATTCCAGGAGCGCGCGAGCATGCCGTCGAAATAGTCGGTGATCGCAGCCGCTGCGAAAATCACCAGAGCCGACCACCAGGCGAGATCGCCCTGGAGCAGCAGCAGGCACGCCGCAATCGCGGGAACGGCCGCGATCCTGGCGTAGGTCAGCAGGTTGGGAAGGCTGGTCGGCCCGATGCTGAGCGCTTGCTCCATGGATAACGCGTCTACGCCGTGGTCGCAGGGGCGTCAATGGCGCGAGACCGCCCTCCCCATGCATTCGGCCGGCCTCTTGGCGGAGACCGGCCGCAAACACGCGGGGCAGAGCAGCGCTCAACTACCGGAATCAGTTGCAGATGTTGCGCCAGTAGCACTCGCGCTTGCCGTCGAACGGGTTGCCGTTGTCACGGCAGTGCCAGTCCTTGTGGCAGCGGGTGCGGGAGGGCTCGGGGCGCGTGTAGTAGGAGGTGCCATAGCCAGAACCGTAACCAGAGCCGTACCCGCCATTCGAGGGATAGGTGTAGCTCGGCTCCGGCGGCGGATCGTAGGTGCTGGGAGCAGGTACATATCTGTCCGGATACGGATCGCACCGCACGACGCGGGCGTAATAGCCCACATGGCGATGCCAGCCGAGGCGCCGGCCATGCTCGCAGCTCGAATGCGAGCCCCAGACCTTTTCAATCAGGGTGTCGGCCTTTGGCGCTCCCATCGCGACGAGCGCGGAAGCGGCCTCGGCCGACCCGATCGAGAAGACTGCCATCGCGGCAAACATGCCAGCGATTACGTACCGACTGAGGCTCATGTCCATTCCCTCGTTGCTGCCGGCCGGCGCCGGCTTGGGGTCGTCCACCAGGCGAAGTGTGGCGCCGGCTCCGGGACTTGGCCGAGGGGGGGGATTGGCCGTGGGTGCCCGAAGCCGGCAACCATGATGCAACATGGAACCGGGCGCCTGAACCGGCGCTGAATGGAGTTTGGCGCGATTGGGGCGGAGTGGAGTTTCCAAGCGACAGCCAGCCAATTCGCGCGTCTAATCCGGTCGTGCATTTTCGCGGAGCCGACACCATGCCCGGTTGCCGATTGCTTGCGAGCCGCTTCACTCGCGTGACGCTACTGCTCTCGGCGACCATCATGGCCGCCGTGGGGCCGGCGCCGGGCGCCGAGATCGATCACGGGCGCTCGCCCCAATGCCAGATCACGCTCGACGGCCCGATCGAGGCAGGCGACGCCGACAAGCTCGCGGCCGCCTTCGAGGCAGCACCACCGGGCGATGAGAACGTCAGGTTGTGCCTGAACAGCCCCGGTGGCAGCTATGGCGAAGGGTTGAGGATGATCTCGATCATCTTGCAGCGCACCAACGTCGCCACGGTTGTCGATCAGGGCGCGCAGTGCTTCTCGGCCTGCGCCTTCCTGTTCCTGGCCGGCAATACGCGGGTTTCCGAGGACGGCGAGCTGGCACCGGATCGAACCCTCGACGTGCGCGCGACCATTGGTTTTCACGCACCCTATCTGAAGAGCGGCACGACCACGCAAAGCCCGGAGGCGAGCGCCGAGAACTACCGGCGCGGCGTGCATGCGATCGCCAAGATGCTCGAGATCGACCGGCGCGAGCTGTTCCCACGGGGGCTGCTGGCGAAGGCGCTGCAAGTGGGCCCGGACTATCTCTTGTACATCGACACGATCGAGAAGGCCGGAGTGTGGTCGATCGAGCTGAAAGGCTATCGTGCTCCCGGGAGCCTCACCGAGGCCATGCTGGACCAGGCGTGCCGCAACAAGGATTTCTGGACCAACTACTCGCATTCGTTTCTGAGCCGGCCTGCCGACGACCCCGACGAGTTTCATGGCTTCCGGCAATCCGACTTTCCGGAAATTCGCGGGTCGAGCGAGCCGATCCACCTGGTGGACGGCAAGTATCGTTTGATTCTCGACTTGTTCGGCTATGAGGCGACCAACAACTGCATCGTCGATGTCTACGAGGACGCTCGGAACCGGCTGTTCCTGTCGCTCGCCATGCTGGCGACCGAGCAGAATGGGGCGCCACCAGGCCAATTCGCCGAGGATGTCACGGCCAGAGCGAACGACCCCAACAGCCTCGAGTTGATAGCCGATCCGCTGTGGTACGTGTTTGCGCCGGAAGACAAGCTGAGCAGCATTGCCGCACCCTGAATTTGGGAAGCAATTTACTCCCTGTCGCGGCGCAACAGGCGATCGAGCAGGCCGCGGCGGCGTTGCGGCTCGGGCTCCGGGTCGCTTGCCGGTTGTGCAGTGGCCATCGGGCTGGGGCCGCTCCGCAAGACCAGCGGCGGCACGGCCCTGAGCGGCTCGACGCTGTCGGCAGGGCGCCTGGCGACCGGAAGCGTGGCTGGCTCGACCGGCCGGCCCGCCCGCGCAGCACTCGCGACGATTTCGACCTGTGCCTCGGCCAGCACGTCGCGGGCGGGCGGCGGAACGGGTGCGGCAACCGCAACTGGCGGCAGCGGCACCGCTCGCAATCGCGCGAGCGTTTCGCGGATCTGCAGGGTGTCGGGATGGTCGGCACCGAACGCGCTGCGGGCGATGGCGAGCGCCCGTTCGAGCATCGGTGCGGCCTCGCCGAGCCGGCCTGCAAGCGTCAGATGGGCCCCCAGATTGATCAGCGTCGCCGCCAGATCGGGATGGATCGGGCCGCGCGAGCTCTCGACCACCTCGAGCGCATGGCGATAGAGACGCTCGGGTGCAATGGCCTCGCCTTCGGCCGACAGGTGCAAGCCGCAGACATTGAGCAGGCGGCCGAGCGAGGGCACACCCGACTTGCCGGCGCGCTCCGAGATCGCAAGCACATGGGCAACGAGCTGGTCGCAAACCGGCGAATTTTCGGGCGATGGATCGGGAAACACCTCGTCGAGGACCGTAGCGGCGCAGGCGACCCAGCGCTCGTCGATCGATTCCCCGCCCAGCGCATCGCGCAGCGCCTGCTGCACCAGCGGGTGGACCGAGAAGGTCCGGCCGGTCGGATCGCGCTCGATCAGCGCAAGCCGGTCGAGGATGCCGAGCACACGCTCTCGCAACGCCGTATCCTGCGCGATCGGCTGCAATTCGTCGGGATAGCGATCGGAGCTGAGCTCGAACAAGGCGAGGGGGATGTCGTGGGCGGCAAGCAGCGAAGCAAGCGCGAGCACGGCGCCGGCCTCCTCGGCCTCGGCTTCGGCCGTCTCCAGCGACTGCCAGAGGCAGGCGCGGAACCGCCGGTCATAGTTGGCACCCGCCGGAACATCCTCCTGGTGGCGGGCAAGGCTCGCCAGATAGGATTCGGCGCTCTCCGGCTTGTCACCGGCGAGTGAAGCGGCTGCCAGCTTCAGTGACAACGGGTGACCGCCGAGCGCGGCCGCGATGCTCTGGGCTTCGCCTGCTCCCAGCGTCCGGCCTGCGAGGTGGTTCTTCAGCAGGACGGAAGCGTCGGTGACCGGCAGCGGCGCAATCTCGAGCGCCATGGCGCCCGGAACGATCTCGCCCGGGCCACCCGTCGCCAGCACGACGATGCCGGGGCCCAGCCGCCAGTCTGCCATCAGACTTGCCGCGGCAGGACCATCACAGACCAGCAGCCAGGGCGATGCCGCGTCGCCCAACGCGCCACCGAGCCGTTCCAGCATGGCCCGCGTGGTCGCGCCCGGCTCCTCGCCCACATGCGCACCGGGTAGTAGCTCGACCGCGAGCATCCGCAGGCCGCAGCCGAGCGAGCTCGGGGTTTGCGCGTCGAGCCACCACACCCCGGCGAAGCGATCGCGCCGCTCGTGCGCATACTGCCTCGCCAGCGTCGAGACGCCCACGCCGCCGCGTCCCTGCAGCAGCACGATCCGGGCGCGGTCGAGGGAACCGGCACCCAGCAAGGCGCGGTCGATGGTCTGCATCTCGGCAGCACGCCCGACGAATCCGCGCACGGCGGCGATCCTGCCATGGGCCAGTTGGCGCGGCTCGGTCTCCAGGCCGGCGAGCGTCGCCGGGCTCGCATTGGCGTACTCATGACCCACGACCGCCAGCAGCACCTCGGCCAGCCTGGCGTCGTCGCCGAGCAGGGCAGACAGATCGACGATGCGCTGCCGGCCGATCAGACCGCGTGGCGCACATTGCGAAATCTTGAAGAGGATCAGCCGGGCGCTCTTGTTGCCTGGGTCGCCCGCAAGCGCGCCGAGCGCCTGGTCGACGCATCGATCGTCGGCGAGAAAGCTCTCGGAAATGAGCGCGACCACCCGGGCGCCGCGTGTCAGCGCTTCCGGCATCACACCCATCAGGCCATCGTGGCCGAAGCCCTCGTCCTCGATCAGCGTGGCAAATCCGGCGGCATTCAGAAGATCCGACAGCCGAATGGCCAGGGCAGCGTCGGTCGCAGCCCTGCTGATGATGAAATCGAACCAGGCACCTGCTTCGGCGCCCGTCAGACTGTTATCCTCGACCACGCGCTCTGCCCCAGCTATTGCCACATCCGGGCAGCAAGACAGGTCAATATCGGCAGAAATCCGAACCGTCTCGCGGTCCACTGCCGCAGCTTCGGGACGGCAGTCTAGCTCAGCAGTCCAACCGAGGCGAATCCCTGGGTGATCGACTCGCGGTCGAAGGGCTTCATCAGGTAGCGATCCGCGCCCGCCTTCATGGCCTGGGAGATCTGCTCGCGGTCATATTCGGAGGTGCAGAAGAAGATCACCGGCTGGTCGCCGCCGGCCTCGGCGCGCAACCGCTCGATGAACTCGATCGGGCGCATCGAAGGCATGCTCCAGTCGAGCAGGATGGCGTCCGGCAGCGCCTGACGGCAGAGCGCCAGCGCCTGGTCGGCGGTCTCGGCTTCGGTCGAGGTTATGTTGATCTCCTCCAGGATCCGCTTGGCCACTTTGCGAATCACGTCGGAATCATCGACGACGAGGCAATGCTTCATCGGAAAGGCGCTCCCCTCGGGCTCGCGGCGCGGCAACGCCCGGCGATTGCCACCGAGTGTCCGAGAGTGGGGTTAAGAATGTCCTAATGACACTCGCGGAACGAATGACACTTGGCCAAATCCGCGAATCGAGCGGACTGGTGAAAATGGCTCAGCCCCGGTAGTGGGCGAACTGGCCGCGGGGCTTGAAGCGCTCGAGATAGCCTGGAACAACGGCTTCCATGCTCTGCGGCGCGGCGGCAACGAGGGCTTCCAGCGTGCGCTGTTCGCAGCGAGCCGCCTCCGACACCACGTTGTCCAGCTCCAGCATCCGCACCTGGTCGAATGTGAACGGGCGCACAGCCAACGGCAGCGGTTTCGACAGCACGGCCATCAGCTTGGCAAGCCAGCCGGGTAGCGGCATCAGCAGTCGGGAGCGGCCGGAATAGGCAAGCGTACGGCGCAGCAAATCACGCATGGTGATGATCTCGGGTCCGCCGAGCTCGTAGGCAGTGCCCGGGCGCGCCCGCCCATCGAGGGCGGCAACAATAGCGCCTGCCACATCGCCCACATAGATGGGTTGGAAACGCGTGCCGCCACTGATCACCGGCATGACGGGAGACCTCGCGGCCAGTCCGGCGAACCGGTTGAAAAGCTGATCCTCCGGGCCAAACACCAGCGAAGGTCGCAGAATGATGGCGCCGGGGAACTCGGCGAGGACCGCCTGCTCGCCCTCGGCCTTGGAGCGGCCATAGTGTGAGTTGGATTGGGCGTCGGCTCCGATCGCCGACATGTGCACGAAGGTGCGAGCTCCGGCCTTGCGGGCAGCCGCGGCAACACGGCGCGCCCCTTCCACATGCACGGCCGCGAAGGATTGGCGCCCGCTTTCGGCAAGAATGGCGACCAGATTGACGGCGGCGACCGCGCCCTCGAGCGCATTCTCGATCGATTGGCCATAACGCAGATTGGCTTGCACCGCGTGGATCTGCCCGACACCACCCATCGGCTGCAGGTGGCCAGCGAGATCGGGACGCCGGCAGGCCGCACGTACCCTGACGCCACGCCGTGCGAGCGCACGCACGGTATGGCGGCCGACAAAGCCGGAGCCTCCGAACACCGTCACCAGATCGCCGCTCTGCAAGCCAGTCGTCATATCCTGCTGCTCCTCAAATCAAGGCTGACCCGGGATACACGCTCGCTCAGTGGGCCTCAAGCGGCACCGTCGCAGGCCGGACCACGCGCGCCATTGCGCACTCTTGGAATGACAGCGCAGACTGGGTAGCCTGTCGATGATACGTGACATCTCACCTTGTGGTTTGCCAGGAGGAAGCACCTTGCCCAGATTCGCCATGGTCGCAGGCCTGATGCTCGGTTGCATGATCGCTCTGTCATCGGGCGCTGTCGGCGCCGAGATGGTCTGGAGCAGCGAGACCTCCGGTGCCGGTGATAGCGGGGCAGGGGACGGTCCCACGGCCACGCTCTGGCTCGGCATTCCGGAAACGGACGCCATGCAGTTCATCGCCACGTGCAGCCTGAAGTCGAGCGGGACCTCGTTGTCGGCCGTGTTTGGCTACGACATCACCGGCATGCGCGAGGGCGCCCGCAAGACGCTCGAGTTGCGGAGTGCGGGCTACCGGCAGGATTGGGACGGAGCAGTGTTCGGCACTGAGATCGAGGAAGGCGTTGCCGGCATCCGCCTCGATCTCGGCATCGACGATCCGCTGTGGCAGATGATGCAAACCGTGTCGTTGCTCAGCTATGGCCTCGCCGGTGCTGCTCCGAGCCGGTTGAGCCTGCGCGGCGCCCCCGATGCCGTCGAGAGCTTCCTCACCAATTGCCGCGAGATCGTTGCCGCGGCCGGCACCGGGCCCAGCGGCACCCAAGCCGGCGATCACGCCGACGACATGCCATTCGAAGCGGGCTCGTGGGGCGGCATCGTCCGCAGCGGCCCGGGCATGGACTTTCCACGCGTCGCCTCGCTCGACGAAGGCGAGCCGATCCAGGTGCTGGAGCGGACCGAGGTGATGATGAACGGCTATCCCTGGTTCAAGATCAGCTACCGGGGCGGGCGCAAGGGCTACAAATGGGGCGGCATCCTGTGCGCATTCGGCGCCGAGCGCGATGGGTTGTTCCAGACGTGCCCGGACGCGAAAGCGTCGGGCGCGGATGCCGACAATGAGGTCTCCTACACCTGCCACGACGAAGGCATGCCGATGACGGTCGCACTGGGGGAGGACGGGAAGGGCAGCTATGCCACGGTCACCCACGAGTTGAGCGGGACGGTCCGGCTCGATCAGGTGGTGTCGGGATCGGGCGTCCGCTATTCGAACGGCACCTACGATCTGCATATGAAAGCCAAGTCGGCCGTGTTCGCCTGGTCTGACGGGCAACATGCCTGCGAGCAGGACTGAACGCTCGCACCATCCATCCACCCGTCATCCCGGACAAAGCCGACGGCTTTGATCCGGGATCCTGGCCAGGTACGCCGGGATAGCGGGTAGCTCCGTGGTCGGTCAGGAGGCGCCGAGATAGCCCTCGGGACAGGCACCATCCTTCAGGCAGCGACACCAGTTGCTGCCGCGTTTGCCGCCGGCATAGGGGAAGGCGAGGCCCTTCCTGATCAGCAACTGCCCGAGGTCGATCCAGCGGTGGTCGGAATAGACCTCGAGCCGGCCGAGGCGGCGCGAGGCATACTTGTCCTCGCGTATCTCGCATGCTCGCACCGCCTTGCGGGTCGGCTTCGCGAGCGCGGGTTGCAGCAATTGCTCCACATAGGCCTTGGCCTCGGCGGCCTTCGCCCGCTCCTCTGGGCATTGGGCGCGACCCTGCCGCTCGGGCGTATCGATGCCAGCCAGGCGCAGCTTGGCGCGGATCGCGACCAGCGGGTCCGACGTATCGATGTAGCCATAGACGGTGTCGCCGTCGACGACGCCCATCAGCAACATGCTTTGGCAGCCTTGGGGATGCTCGCCCTTGGGCAGGGTGGCGGAGAGAACCGGTGACGCGGCGGCTGCAACGCACAACAGGAGCATCAGGGCCGCAAGCCGGGGCATTTGGGTCTTCAACATGGCTCCTGTCCTTGCTCGCTTGGCTCCACAAGGGAGTCCAGTCCACCAGATGGGGAGCGAAATTGTTGCAAAGGTGTCCATCGGCAGCTGATACAACCATAGCGCGAGTTTGTCATTCTGGCCTGCGGCTTTATCCCAGCCAGAGGAGCGCCGACGCGGATCCGCCGCCGAGGTTGCCCCCGACGGCGGTCCGTCTTCTTCTGGATGCTTGACGCGAAAATCTTGCGGCCCTGTCAGCCAGCCTCGTCTCAGCCCTCGGGGCAGAGCTCGAAAGCCTTGGTGAGGGCCAGGTCGACCGAGTCGTACTCGCCGATCGAGCGGCCGCCCTTGGCGTAGGCATTGATGAAGGCCTGGGCCTGGGCGCTCTCCTTGCCGTCGTTCACTGCGAGCGCCGTGTAGACGACGCCGGCATCGCCGGCGGCCTTGATCAGCAGCGACTTGGCACCGCCGTAGCTGGCCGTGAACACCTTGCAGGCGCCTCCCTTTGGCAGAGAGGGAGTCATCAGCGCGGCGACCTTTTCGACGGCCTTGGCATTTTTCCGTGTCGTCTTGGCCGTCGCAGTCGACACCATGCTGGCAGCCGTCGTGCCGGAGCTGGCGACCGTCGACTCGCTGTCGTCGGCCTGCACCTCGGTGTCGGCCGCCGTCTCCTCCAGCACGCGGTTGATCTCCTCGCTCGCCTTGGCGGTCTTGGAGTTCGTCAGGCCCGCGGTGGTTTGGCTGCTGTCGGCGGCGACGTCGGCAGCATCAGCCACGACCGTCTCGTCGGCAGCTGGATCGTCCTTGCTGGCGGTCACCTCGTCGGTCGTCGCGATCGTCTCAATCTCGTTCTCGTTGGTGCAGAACGAGGCGCGATAGGCCTTGGCAACCGACTCGATGTCGTCGGAATACTCCTTGTCGCCGGGCGACCATTTGGTGGTCAGATCGGTGAAAGTGACAGCTCGACCCATTCCCTGCGCCCAGGGCAGAATGATTTCCTCGACCAGCTTGGTGCGCTTTGCGGCAGGCTCGTTGACTGGCTTGCCCGAGTAGAGCCGGATGTGGCCGATATGGGCGAGGACGCCGGTCGACACGTCGTCGAAGCTCTCGCCCCGGACGCCGCCGCCGGTTGCGCCGATCCCTGCGAAGTTGTTCTGCGTGGGACGCACGTCGCCCCACCGGCCCGAGCCGGTCTTATAGGTGAGATGGTTGGTTTCGACGATCATCTGGTAGAAGGCGTAGTCCCAGCGGACCTTCAGCTCTTCGCCATGTTTCTTGTAGAATAAGGCAACATCCTTGAAGTTTTCGTCAACCTTCTTGTTGCGTTTCTTAAGGAATGCCATCATCCGGTCTGGCTGAACGCACGATGGCACGCGGTTCTGATCGGAGCTGAGGATCTTGGGTGTCTGCGCCGCCTCGAGTGAAGCCGAGGAGCAGACGAGAGCGAGTGCTGCCGCAGCTGCGGCGGTGCTGACGCGATACATGGTTTTCGACCCATTCTCGTTCGGTGCGGTGTTGGATCCGCGCCTTCGTTCTTGACATCAGAGCCGGGGTCGAGACCCCGTTCTGAACACGCATTAAGCATGCAGCCGAGGCCCCTAACGTTTCTGTTAGTTCGGGCGCCAGTTGGGCCGAGGTGGGTCGAATTCGTGGCATTTGATCTATTAGCCTTAACGGTCCGTTGCCGGATGGCCCTCATGTGCCGGAACGAGAACGCTCGATCTCGATGCCGACCGAGCGGCAATCGGGAAAGGCATCGGGCTTCTCGATGCGGATCCTCACGGAGTGCACGCGGGTGTCTTCCAGGCAGACGACCGCCACCCGTTCGGCCAGTGTCTCGACCAGGTTGACGTGCCCGGCCCGGCAGATCTCGCGCACCCCGACCACGATTCGCTCATAATCGACGACCTCCTCGAACCGGTCGCTGCCGGGAGTGCCCGTCTCCTCGACCCGCAGCTCGATCGAGGTGATCACGCGCTGCGGTTTCATCTTCTCGTGCGAGTAGATGCCGATCATGGTCATGACCTCGAGGCCGCTGATCAGCACATTGCGCATGCGCGGGGCGGGTCGCGGCTGCACCGATGGGCTGCCCGGCACCACGACCGGATGCCGTGGCGAGAGATGTTGGCCGCCGTCGAGCATGATCAGCTCGCCTGTCATCGAGGGCGAGCGCACGATGAAGCGAACAGCCGCCGCGATCTCTGCTGGATCGGGACCACGGCCGAGCGGGGTCGCGCTCGCCTCGGCCGCGAACTGCTCGGGGCTCTGGTGGATGCTCTGCAGTGTCGGCCCGGGACCGATCGCATTGACGCGGATGCGCGGAGCAAGCGCCAGCGCCAGCATCTGGGTCGCCGACCACAGCGCGGACTTGGAGACGCCGTAGGAGAAGAAGTGCTGCTCCGGGCGCGCCACCCGCTGGTCGACGATGTTGACGATCACGCCTTGGGCGCCCTCCGGCAGGGCCGCCGCCATCGCGCGGGCGAGAAAGACCGGCGCCTCCAGATTGACGGCGAGCTGCTCGCGCCACTGGTGGCGATCAAGCGTGGCGATCTCGTCAAAGAGGAAGAGCGATGCATTGTTGACGAGGCAGACCGGGGCGCCGAGCCAGCGCACGCAATCGGCGATCAGTCGTTCGGGCGCGTCGGGTGCCGCGAGGTCGGCGGCGAGCGCGACCGCCCGGCCGCCCGCGCTTTCGATCGCCTGGACCACCTCGGCCGCCTCGCCAGGCGAGCTGCGATGATGCACCGCGATGGCATAGCCTTCCGCGGCAAGCCCGAGCGCGACCGCCCGCCCGAGCCGGCGCGCGGCCCCGGTGACGAGGGCGACTGGGCGGTTGTCGGATGAGGCAGGAGAGGACAATTCAAATGGTCTCCGACGGGTCAAACCGCTTCGAGGAACGCCCTGACGAGCTTGTAGGCGATCGCATGTGGGCCCGGCACGATCAAACCCTCCTTGTGCCGGCCCGCCAGCATGGCGCGGAGGTCGTCGTGTGTGAACCAGCGGGCATCTGAGATCTCGTTGGGATCGAGGTGCAATTCGGTGCCGAGCGCCTCGGCCTGGCAGCCGATCATCAGCGAGTGGGGGAACGGCCAGGGCTGGCTCTCCTGGTAGCGCACGGCGCCGACCTCGAGCCCGACCTCCTCCTTCACCTCGCGCCGGACCGCGTGCTCGATGTCCTCGCCCGGCTCCAGGAAGCCCGCGAGCGCGGAGTACATCTTGCCCTGGAAACGCGCCTCATGGCCGAGCAGACATTTGTCGCCGTGGGTGACGAGCATGATCACGACGGGGTCGGTACGGGGAAAGTGCTCGCGCCCGCACGACCAGCACTTGCGCCGCCAGCCGGCGTCCTTGATGTCGGTCGTCGAGCCGCAATGACCGCAGCATCGATGATTCCCGTGCCATTCGGCGACGGCGCGCGCTTGGCCCGCGATCGCCAGCTCGTCCGGCGTGATCGCGCCTTCGACGGCGAGCGAGCGCAGCTCGACGTAGGGTCGCAGGCAGAACGGCCCGCCCGGCACGGAGCGCGCGCGGTGCTCGGTGAGCGTGAGCGAGAAGTGGGCAGCGCCTGCCGGATCGAGCCCGAGCAGCAATGCCGGGTAATCGGCAAGGCCGAGCGCGGTGATCTCGGCTGCCGTGAACCAGCGCAGCGCAGTCGTGCCATCCCCTTGCCGGATCGCCGGCTTCAGATCGACGAGGATCAGGAAGCGGGCTTGCGGGGCGCGGAGCGCCGCCGCGATGAATTCGGCGTCCGACCTTCTGGGACTGGCACGGTCGAGCGTCTTCATGGTGCCGAGCGTCGGCATGGCGGCCTCCCTGGCTGTCTCTGCTTTTCCCCCACCATAGCCGTCCCGGGACGACTTGGGCAGACGGTGCAAACCGAGGAGCCAATTGGCAGCCGCGTGTCAGGCGAGGGGATCGTAGGTGCCGAAATTCCAGAGATGGCCCTCCGGATCGCGGGCCGAGTATTCCCGCGAGCCGTAGTCGGTATCGTTGAGGGAGCGGACGATCTGGGCTCCGGCCGCGACCGCGCGAGCGTGGTGGGCGTCGGCATCGGCGATGACGATGTAGGGCCCTTGCGTCGTGCCGCCCAGATCGCGCGGTGTCCGGCAGAGCTTGCCGTAGGTGTCGTCACGGGCTTGCCCGAGCATGATCATGCCGTTGCCGAAAGTGAGCTGGGCATGCGCGATCGTGCCATCGGGGGCCGCATGGACGAGGTGCTGCTCGAAGCCGAACGCTTCGATCAACCATGCGATCATGGCGTGGGCATCGTGATAGCGCAGCGTCGGAATGATGGTGAGGCGGGGTTGGCTGGTCATGCCGGTCTCCTGGTCCATTGGGTTGTTGATTGCCAACCGATAGCCCGTACGTCGCGCTCTGAATTGAACGAATTTGCCGCTCGAGAGCCGATGTAAACGGGACGCCACTCGTTAACGAGCTATCGCCGATACCTGGTGCCGGACTGACGGCTCAGCCGGCGGCGGTCGTTTGCACCCAGTAGTGCTGGGCCAGACCTCACCGACCGCCGCCTCGATCACCTGAGCGGACACGCCACGTGCCCCATTGTGCCCAACATCGGTAAGCTGGTGGTCGAACGTCCCTGGCTGGATCAGTTTGATGACGGTATCCTCGGGCACGCCATATCGCCGCTTTGGTGGAGAAGTGAGGTCCTCATGCATTCCCACGATACGCCGCCTTCGCCGATTCACGCCGTCGCCGGTTTCGGGCCATGGCTCCTGGATCCCGGGCCGGTGAGGATCTGAGTCGTTGCGCGAGACGGGATTGGATATGGTTGAAAGGCGTTGCGCCGGCGACCCGGCACACGCCGCGCCGCTCCCTGCCGGCAACGCCCGCGGCATGCTCGCCATGATCGCGGCAATGGCGCTGTTCGTCGTCAACGACGTGTTCGTGAAGCTGGCCGGAGCCCGCTTGCCGGTCAGCGAGATCATGGTGCTGCGCGGGCTGGTCGCGGTTGCGTTGCTCTATGCGCTGACCCGCTGGATGGGGGCGTTGCGTCCAGCTCGCATGCTCGTGAACGGGCCGGTGGCGGGGCGCGTTGCCAGCGAGATCGCCTCGACCACCTTCTTCCTGTTCGGCCTGATGAGCATGCCGTTTGCCGAGGCCAACGCCATTCTGCAGTTCGGACCGCTGCTGTTGACGGCGGCTGCCGCGCTGTTCCTGGGCGAGCAGGTCGGCTGGCGGCGCTGGCTGGCGGCACTCGCCGGCCTGCTCGGCGTGCTGCTGATGGTGAAGCCCGGCACGTCGCAGTTCACCTGGTATGCCATGCTGCCGGTGCTCTCGGTGTTGAGCAGCGTCGTGCGCGACCTGTCGACGAGGCGCATCGATCCGGCGATCCCCTCTCTGATGCTCGCGCTCACCACCGCGCTCAGCATTACCGTCGCTGGTTGCGCAATCGCGGTGTTCCAGGACTGGCATCGACCACTCCCCGAGGACCTGGTCGGGCTCGCGATGGCAGCCGCGCTGCTGGCGGTCGGCTATCTGGCGGTGATCGTCTCGGTCAGAACCGGCGAGCTATCGGTGGTCGCGCCGTTCCGCTACTCGATCGTGATCTTCGCGCTGCTCGCGGGCTACCTGGTCTGGGGCGAGCTGCCCGATCAGCTTTCGATCGTCGGCATGGTGGTGGTCACGGCCGCCGGCCTCTATACCTTCCTGCGCGAGCGCAAGCTGAATCTCGATCGCGTGCGCCTCGCCCGGTTGCCGGAGCAGGGATGAGGAACCGATGAGTGTGAAGGCACAGGCGCCCGCTGCGGGTCGCCAGGGCAGGATGTCGGGCAACCTCGCTGGCATGCTCGCCATGATGGGGGCGATGTCGGCATTCGTCGTCAACGACGCGCTGGTGAAAGTCGCCGCCACGGGCATGCCGACCGGGCAGATCCTGTTCATCCGCGGCGGCTTTGCCGTTGTGCTGCTCGGCATTGCGGCACTCGTGTTCCGGGCGTTGCGGCCGCCGCGGCAGCTGGCAACGAGCGCCTTTGGCTGGCGCATCTTCGGCGAGGTGATGGCGACCGCCCTTTTCATCTGGGCGTTCGTGCACGTGCCGTTCGCGGAAGCACAGACGATCACGCAATTCGCGCCGATCGCAGTCACGGCGGCGGCGGCGCTGTTTCTCAAGGAGAGGGTCGGCTGGCGACGCTGGCTGGCGGCTTTGGTCGGGTTTGCCGGCATTCTGCTGATCGTCAAGCCGGGGACCGAATCCTTTTCCTGGTACTCGATCCCCCTGTTTGCCTCGGTGCTGCTGGTCGCCCTGCGGGATCTGGCTACGCGCCGCATCGATCCCGCCATCCCGACGTTGCTGCTGGCGCTGCTGTCGGCGCTCGGCGTCGGGCTGTTCGGGCTCGCGCTCGAGCCGGTCGAGAGCTGGATCGCGCCCGAGCCGTTGTCCGTCGGCTTGCTCGCGGCGGCAGCGTGCCTGCTCGCGTGCGGCTATGTGATGATGACCATTGCGATCAGGATCGGGGAGCTCTCGGCGGTGGCACCGTTCCGCTACACCGCGCTGATCTCGGCGATCATGCTGGGCTACCTGGTCTGGGGCGAGGTGCCCGACAGGATCGCCGTGCTCGGCATGGCGGTCGTGGTGGCGGCGGGGCTCTATACGTTCTACCGCGAGAGCAAGCTCGGTCTGCTCGGCCCTGCGAGGGGCATCGCCACCGTTTCCGCGTCCGAGCGCCGCGCCATGGCTCCAGCGGCTTCCGCAACGGCCGCGGGCACTGCTAGTCAGGCAACGAAGACATCGAGCACAAGCGTTCCAGGGGGGATGATGCCGCAGCGATCCGATGGGCGGCTCGAAGCCAAGCTTCGCGCTGGCGAGTTCGTATTGACCGCCGAGATGACGCCACCCGATGCCGCGAGCGAAGGGGCGGTGCTCGACCGCTTTCAGCCGTTGCAGGGTCTGGTCGACGCCATCAACGTCACCGACGGCGCTGGCGCGCGCGCGCATATGTCGGCGTTTGCAGCGGCTGTCATCATGGCACGGGCCGGGATCGAGCCGATCCTGCAATTCACGGTGCGCGACAAGAACCGGCTGGCAATTGCCGGCGAGCTGATCGGTGCGCCGGCGCTGGGAATCCCCAGCATTCTCTGCCTGCATGGCGATGCCATCGCCAAGGGCGACCAGCCCGACGCCAAGGCCGTCGAGGATATCGACAGCCGCGGATTGATGTCGCTCGCACGCCAGCTCCGGGACGAGGGCAAGCTTCCCTCGGGGCGCGAGATCAAGCCGGCCCCACGCCTCCTGATCGGCGCCGCCGAGACGCCGAAGGATCCCGGTCCCGATTTCAACGTGAAGGGCATCGAAGCCAAGATCGCGGCCGGCGCCGACTTCTTCCAGACCCAGTTCGTCTACGACCTCGCCGTGCTGGAGCGCTACATGGCCCGCCTACGGGAGGCCGGCATCACGGAGCGCGCCTTTTTCATCATCGGCGTGGGGCCGCTCGCCTCGGCGAAGTCGGCACGCTGGATGCGCGAGAACCTGTTCGGAGTCTCGATCCCCGATCATGTGATCGAGCGGCTCGATCGTGCCCAGGACCAGGCGGCTGAGGGCCGGCGCATCTGTTGCGAGCTGATCCAGGGCATGCGCGGGATCCAGGGCGTCGCGGGCGCGCACCTGATGTCGCCCGTCGGCATCAAGTCGATCGCGCTGACGCTGCAGGAGCTGGGCGGTCGCTGAAGTTGACGCCGTGGCGGATTTGCTGCTGCCGGTTGATCATTCAGGTGGTCGGCTTGGGCAGCGAGTTGAGGTCCTCGATGTACCACTTCTCGGCTTCGACCACGGCCGGGTTCTCGCCGTTCTCATAGATCCAGGAGTCGACCGCCCAGCGCTGCTTGTCGTCATTCTGTACCAGCACGGCCGTCCAATGCGGCCAGCCGGCGACACCGCGCCAGAGCGCTTCCTTGGCGAAGGGCGTGCTGACGGTATGGTGCTTCAAGAAGCCATTCGACTGCAGCACCAGCAGGTAGGCGGTGGTGTTGGTCGCCTCGTCGACGCAATCCTGCTGGGTCGGATCGCCGGGTCCGTTGTACTCCATACCCGCTCGGTCGGCCGAGGTGCCGATCTCGTCGCCGATGCGGCTCTCCAGCCAGCCGACGGCATAGGCGACCGCCACGCGCTCGCGGTCGGGCGTATCCTTCGTGCGCCACTTGCCCATCAGCTTCTTGATCTCGGCAATGTCCTTCGCCTTCAGGCGCACCTTGGTCTGCGCCTTGCAGCCATAGGCGCTGCAGACCGTAACCGTGTTGCCATTGGGTGGGATGGTCTTGAAGTCCTGGAAGTGCTGGGCGACAGGGCGGCTCTGCTCGTAGGTGCAGCCTGCGAGGGTGCCAGCGAGGCCGATCACGGCAATAGACATCGAAAGACGCATTTTTCCCCGCGAGCCGGAAGGCGGACCATAGGCCAACTCCCCTTCATATCTCATTCGACCGGTCTTGGCGAAGGGGCGTGATTGAGATCGGTACGATTTGCGCCTAGCTTGTCGCGCCATGGCCACACTGATACCGTCGAGCCAATGAGCTGCCTGGTGTCCATGGAGCGCGCACTCGACGGTTTCACGCGCGCGGGGTTGGCGGGTCATACGGGACGCATGCTTCCAGCATGGCCGCGCGCAAATGGATGATTCATAAAGCCGCTGAGGTCGAAGGTGCCAGCTCATTTGACCGGCGGTATGAGAGACGTTCATGTGATCGGCGGCGGGCTCGCCGGCAGCGAAGCGGCGTTCCAGCTGGCGCGGGCGGGCGTGCCGGTCGTGCTGCACGAGATGCGGCCGCTGGTCGCAACCGACGCGCACAAGACCGATGGGCTCGCCGAGCTCGTCTGCTCCAACTCGTTCCGCTCCGACGACGTTGCGACCAATGCGGTCGGGCTGCTGCACGAGGAGATGCGCCGTGCCGGCTCGCTCGTCATGACCGCGGCCGACCGGCACAAGCTGCCGGCGGGAGGCGCGCTCGCGGTCGATCGCGACGGCTTCTCCGCCGAGATCACAGGCCTGTTGGCTGCCGAGCCGCTGGTCCGGATCGAGCGCGGTGAGGTCGCTGGGCTGCCGCCTGCCGACTGGGACAGCGTGATCGTGGCAACCGGTCCGCTCACCTCGCCAGCACTCTCAGGCGCCATCACGGGGCTTACCGGAGCCGAGGGCCTCGCCTTTTTCGATGCGATCGCGCCGATCGTCCACCGCGAGTCGATTGACATGGACGTCGCCTGGATGCAGTCGCGCTACGACAAGTTGGGACCGGGCGGCACCGGTGCCGACTACGTCAATTGCCCGCTCGACCGCGAGCAATACCTGGCTTTCGTCGCGGCGTTGATCGCGGGCGACAAGATCTCGTTCAAGCAGTGGGAAGCGTCCACCCCCTATTTCGACGGCTGCCTGCCGATCGAGGTGATGGCCGAGCGCGGGGTCGAGACCCTGCGCCACGGCCCGATGAAGCCGGTCGGCCTGACGAATGCCCACAATCCGACGGTCAAGGCCTACGCCGTCGTGCAGCTGCGCCAGGACAACGCGCTCGGCACGCTGTGGAACATGGTCGGGTTCCAGACCAAGCTCAAATACGCCGAGCAGGTGCGCGTGCTCCGGATGATCCCGGGTCTGGAGCGGGCGGAGTTCGCGCGGCTGGGCGGCCTCCACCGCAACACCTTCCTCGACAGCCCGCGGCTGCTCGATGCGAGCTTGCGCCTGAAGGCGATGCCGCGGCTGCGGTTCGCCGGCCAGATCACCGGCGTCGAAGGCTATGTGGAATCGGCGGCGATCGGGCTGCTGACGGGGCGCTTCGCCGCCGCCGAGCGTCTCGGCCGCGAGCCGCTGGCGCCACCGCCCACGACCGCGTTCGGCGCGCTGTTGAACCACATCACCGGCGGCCACATCGCCTCGATCGACGAGGGGCGACGCTCGTTCCAGCCGATGAACGTGAATTTCGGCCTGTTTCCCCCGATCGAGGTGCCGAAGCCAACGGACGGCCGGCGGCTGCGCGGCCCGGAGAAGTCGGTCGCGAGGAAGCGGGCGCTGTCGGCGCGGGCGCTCATCGATCTGGCGGGGTGGCTC
>JANNSW010000460.1:0-8563 GCA_031403055.1 Hyphomicrobiaceae bacterium
GTTCTTGAGGTTCGGCAGCTTTGCATGGTCGAGCTTCTCAGCGATGCCGAGCTTGTCGAGAACTTGCGCGAATGGGGCCGAGACGAACAGCACGTCGAAGCCTTCGCCCTTCGATATGGTCACCTTGCCCATGATCTCCTCGTTGGTCGCGTGCACGGCGACTTCAAGATCATGGCCGGTCGCGGCCTTGAATTGGGCGGCGATATCTTTCGGCATGTAGCCGTCCCAGTTGGAGACGACCACTTTGTCGGCGAGCGCTGGCGTCGCGGCGAGCGCGAGCGCGGCGGCGGCACCGGCCAGCCAGCCCTTGAAGCAACCTGTCATGCGATCCTCCCTTTGCCCGCGGGTGCTCGATCGAGGCCCCGCCGATCCGAGGTCGCAGAGAACGCTATCGGGCCTCGCTGCGTCAACCCCTGCCATGCGGTGACTGGACGATGCGGCCAGGTCATGCGAGGGAAGCTGAGATTGCCCGATCGAAGGACGCTTCCCCATGACCCGATCCGTTACCCTCGCCGCCACCCAGATGGGCTGCAGCTGGGACCTCGCCGCCAACCGCAAGCGCGCCGACGGCCTCGTGCGCGAGGCCAAGGGCAAGGGCGCCCAGATCGTGCTGCTGCAGGAGCTGTTCGAGACGCCCTATTTCTGCATCGAGCAGGACCCGGCCTACTTGAAGCACGCCCATCTGGGGCTGGCCAACCCGCACATCGAGCACTTCCGCGGGCTCGCAGCCGAGCTCGAGGTCGTACTTCCGGTCAGCTACTTCGAGAAGACCAACAACGCCCATTTCAACTCGATCGCGATGATCGATGCCGACGGCTCGATCGCCGGCACCTACCGCAAGAGCCACATTCCGGACGGCTATGGCTACGAGGAGAAGTTCTACTTCACGCCGGGCGATACCGGCTTTCGCGCCTTCAAGACGCGCTACGCCACGGTCGGCGTCGCCATCTGCTGGGACCAGTGGTTCCCCGAGGCCGCCCGCGCCATGGCGCTGATGGGGGCCGAGGTGCTGCTCTATCCGACCGCGATCGGCTCGGAGATCTTCGACAAGAGCCTCGACAGCAAGGATCATTGGCAGCGCACCATGCAGGGTCACGCCGCCGCCAACATGCGCCCCGTGGTTGCCTCCAACCGGATCGGCAAGGAGACGATCGGCAAATCGACCCTCACCTTCTACGGCTCGTCCTTCATTGCCGACGAGACCGGCGCCAAGGTCGCCGAGGCCGACCGCAAATCCGAGGGCATCCAGATCGCGACCTTCGATCTCGACGCCATCGTCGCCCGCCGCCACGCCTTCGGCTTCTTCCGCGACCGCCGGCCCGAGCTCTACGGCGCGCTGATGAGCCATGACGGAAGGGCTGCTGGTTAGCGCCATGTCAACCATCACAGCCGACATCATCGTTATCGGCGCCGGCATTGCGGGGGTGTCGGTGGCGGCGCAGTTGGCGGGCGAGGCGCGCGTCGTCTTGCTCGAGCGCGAGACGGCGCCCGGAACCCATTCGACCGGCCGGTCCGCTGCCAGTTGGGAGCCCTCGTTCGGGCCCCCGGTCATCCGCAAGCTCACCCTCGCGAGTGGCCCTTTCTTTCGGCAACCTCCCGACGGCTTTGTCGAGGTGGCGCTGCTGTCGCCTCGCGGCAGCCTGATGGTCGCGCGCGAAAGCGACGGCGCCGATGTCGAGGAGGCGTTGGCCAACGGCTACCAGCCGATCGATGCCGCCGAGGCGCTCCGCCGCGTGCCGCTGCTGAAGGCGCGCGATTTCGCGCACTTCCTGGTCGACGAGGTGGTGACCGACGTCGATGTGGATGCCCTGCTCGGCGGGTTCCTGCGGGACTTCAAGCGTAAGGGCGGGCGGTTTCTCACCAACGCCGAGGTGAAGGCGATCGCGAGGTTCGGCACCGATTGGGTTGTCGATGCCGGGGTTGAGCGCTACGAGGCCCCCATCGTCGTCAACGCCGCCGGCGCCTGGGCGGACGTGATTGCAGCTCTCGCCGGCGTGGGGAAAATCGGGCTTGTTCCCAAGCGCCGCAGCGCGGCCATCATCGCAGCGCCGCCCGATCCGGGCTTCCCCCGCTGGCCACAGGTCTTTCCCGCGGGCGAAGGTTTCTACTGCAAGCCGACCGGGGGTAAGCTGATGCTCTCGCCCGCTGACGCGACCCCCGTCGAGCCGCACGATGCCTGGAGCGACGACTTGAAACTTGCCGAGGCGGTCGAAGCCTATCAGGCGGTGATCGAGCACGAGGTGACGCGCCTCGAGCGCAGCTGGGGCGGCCTCAGGACCTTTGCGCCCGATGGCGATCCCGTCGTCGGCTACGATCGTGAGGCGCAAGGCTTCTTCTGGCTCGCCGGTCAAGGCGGCTACGGCATCCAGACGTCGGACGCGCTCTCGCGCTTTGCCGCCGCCCTCGTGCTCCGCCACCCGGTTCCCGAGGATCTCGCCGCGATGGCAATCGACCGATCGAGCCTCGACCCCGCCCGCTTCCGGCAAGGGGCGTGAGCATGGCCGATCGCGACGCTATCGGGCGCTGGCTGCGGCTCAGCCCGCCGACCCTCGCGGACTTCGAGGCGATCGCCGCCGACGCCTATCGCCGCCTGCCGCGCCAGTTCCTCGACCTGACCGGCGAAATCCTGATCCGCATCGACGATTTCCCCGACGAGGAGACGCTCGACGCGCTGGATCTCCAATCCGAGTTCGACCTGCTCGGCCTCTACTCTGGCATTTCGCTGGACAGGAAGAGCGTGACCGACCCTTCACCGCGTCCCGACATGATCTTCCTCTACCGCCGTCCGATCCTCGACTATTGGGCCGAGGCGAGCGAGCCGCTCGGCGATATCATCGTCCACGTCCTCATCCACGAGATCGGCCACCATTTCGGCCTCTCCGACGACGACATGGCCGCCATCGAGGCCGCCGCGCTTGGCTAGCTCGCCAGTAAATTTCATTCGCGCACCGAAAACGTCAACGTTGCGTGAACGAGCCGCTTGCATATTGGCTCGTCTGCTTGGCATTGTACGCCGCGTGAGGGAAACGAGTTGACGAGGTGCGTTTGTGATGCCCATCGAGGTTCGCCGTTTTGCGCTTTGCGTTTGTGTCCTCGTCGCCTTGGCTCTGCTCACGATCGGTGCTGATCCCGCGCTTGCCGGCAAGGCGAGGATCGCCGGCGCACGCATGAGCTGCCATGCGGCCGACGTCTATATCGGCAACGACGTGCCCGGACCCGGCTTCGCGCTGCCGGGAAAAATCCTGATCGGACCCAAGCACCTGAAGCGGTATCCAGGCATCACCCAGCGTCTGATCTTCCTGCACGAATGCGGCCACCAGTATGTAGGCGCGGATGAAACCGCGGCCGACTGCTGGGCCGTGCGCATCGCCAAGCGTCAGGGCTGGTTGACCCAGGCCGGCATTCGCTCGACCTGCAGGGCGTTGTGGCACACGGCAGGCGGCGCCTCGCATCTGCCCGGCCCCGAGCGCTGTGCGGCACTGACCCAGTGCTTCAACGATGCGCCAGGACGCGGTAGCAAGCGCAAGAAGGCTGCCACGCAATAGGAGATTTCCCCTTTCCGCTCCCTGCCACAATCTGCTGCCAAGCAGGCGGAAAGCGGGATGGGTCAAACGGGGGGTCGAGCCCCCACTGGGAACGGGACGATGTTGGTGCTGCGCAGCCTCGCCTCGAGCTTGGTGATCGGTTTGTCGATGCTGTCGCCGTGCGTGGTCATGGCCCAGGACCCCGACCCGACGCCCGAGCAGTACGTCGAGCATGTGGGCGGCGGCGCCCACATCATCGAGCCCGGCCAGCTCACGATCGCCGGCCGCCGCATGACCTGTGGTCGCCGGCCAACCGTGATCGACCCCAACCTCGACGACTATGGCGCGGCCTATCCCGGCTTCCTGATCCTCAATTCCCAGAAGATCGAATCGATTCCTCCCGTCGTTGCCATGTGGATCTTCAGTCACGAATGCGGCCATCAGTTCCGCGGCCCCGACGAGGAGACAGCGGACTGCTTCGCCTCGCAGCGGGGCAGGCGCCAGGGCTGGCTGACGCCGGCGGGCATCGACGAGATCTGCAATTTCATTTCGCCGGCCGAAGGCGATGCCATGCACTTCTCGGGACCGCGCCGTTGCGAGGCCGTGCGCAAATGTTTCGGCGATCCCGCGATCCGCTGACCGTGCGTCTGGTTGGGATCGTTGACAGCGGAGTGAAATCGGGCGACCTGTAGGCCGAGACGTGCGTCCGCGCCAACACCAGCCCAATCGGTAGAGCCATGCAGAAGTTCACCAAGCTCTCCGGCGTAGCAGCGCCGTTGCCCATGACCAATGTCGACACCGACATGATCATCCCCAAGCAGTTCCTGAAGACGATCCTCCGCACGGGCCTCGGCAAAAGCCTCTTCCACGAGATGCGCTTTGACGACAAGGGCCGCGAGAACCCTGACTTCGTGCTGAACAAGCCCGCCTACAGGAAGGCGCGGATCCTGGTTGCCGGCGACAATTTCGGTTGCGGCTCCTCGCGCGAGCACGCGCCCTGGGCGATACTCGACTTCGGCATCCGCTGCGTGATCGCGGAGGGTTTCGCCGATATCTTCTACAACAACTGCTTCAAGAACGGGATCCTGCCAATCAAGCTGCCCAAAGCCGATGTCGAGAAACTGATGGACGACGCGCGCCGCGGCGCCAATGCGACCGTCTCGATCGACCTCGACGCCCAGGAGATCCGTGGCCCCGATGGTGGCATGATCAAGTTCGAGATCGACCCTTTCCGCAAGCGTTGCCTGCTGGAAGGCCTCGACGACATCGCCTTGACCCTCCAGAAGAAGGCCGCCATCGACGCCTACGAGAAAAAGGCCTCGACCGAGCGTCCCTGGCTGTAGGTGCGAAGTAGGGCGGGATAGCGCTCCAACCGGCGGGGCCGGAATGCGGGTTCGAGGAAACGCCTCGCACACACCCATCCACCCGTCATCCCGGACAAAGCCGAAGGCTTTGATCCGGGATCTCAGCTACGGATGCCGCGCCCGTGGCCAGGATCCCGGCACGACGGCGTCCGGGATGACGGGTGATGCCAGGATGTGTTTCGCGAGAGCGCAGCGTATCCCGCCGCGTCACGCTCCTCGCGCATACTTTCTGCATCCCAACCCACTCCGACCCTGACGCACCCGCTCGCCGCTGGAGGAAAACGCTTGCGAATCGTACTGGTTATGTTCTAGTTTGTTCGCATCGGTTCCGGTTGCGTCGCGTCGCCCCCCAACCTCCCAGATGCCTGAACGGAGCGAACAGATGACCGTCATCGTGCAGCGGCCCGGCGAGAGCCCCGAGCCCTACGAGAGCTATATCCTGGCCGAGCAGGCCGAAGCCTGCCGCGATCTGATCGAGCGCAGCGAGCCGACCTGGGCCGTCTGGGTCGCCGCCGCGGCAGGCCGCGCCTAAGCAGAGTTCGCCAAAGTGGTCTTCCCGGTTTGGCGATAAAACTCTGCGAAAACAAAGGAATCTAAGCAAGCATTCGTTGGTCTTCCAACGAAAGTCTGCTTAGTCGAACGAGGGCACCTGCTGGTTGGGGTCGGCGGGTGCGTATGGATCGCCATCGACGCCAGGCACGACGATCTCCACCTGCGAGGGATCGACGCCCGGCGCCCCTTTGTAATGCATCACCATCTCCGGAAAGGCGATCGCGAGCCCCACCATGATCAGCTGGATGACGACGAACGGCACCGCGCCCCAATAGATCTGCCCCGTCGTCACCGGCTCCATCGTGAGGCCTGTCGCCTTGTCGGTGTATCGCTCTCGCGGCGCGACCGATCGCAGGTAGAACAGCGCGAACCCGAACGGGGGATGCATGAACGAGGTCTGCATGTTGATCGCGAGCAGCACCCCGAACCAGATCAGGTCGATGCCGAGTGCCTCGGCCACTGGCCCCAACAGCGGCACCACGATGAAGGCCAGCTCGAAAAAATCGAGGAAGAACGCAAGCACGAACACGAGCGCATTGACGAAGATGAGGAAGCCGATCTGCCCACCCGGCAGATCGAGGAGAAGCTCCTCGACCCATTTGTGCCCGTTGACGCCGTAAAATGTCAGCGAGAACACCCGCGCCCCGATCAGGATGAAGAGCACGAACGCCGACAGCTTGGTCGTCGTATCGAGCGCCTGCCGTGTCAGATCGAAGGTCAGCCGGCGCTTCATGATCGCGAGCACGAGTGCGCCGACCGCGCCCATGGCGCCGCCCTCCGTTGGCGTCGCGATGCCCTGGAAGATGGTGCCGAGCACGAGGAAGATCAGAACGAGTGGCGGCAGCAGGTCGGAGATGATTTTCCACGCCGCCGCCGAGACCGGCGGTGACGGGCCGTGCCAGAGCGCCGAGCCTGCGCCCAGCAACGCGAGCGTGGCGACGTACCAGACCCATTCGCCGGCAACCCAGACCGCGACGTCGGCGATGAAGGCGACGCCCCGCTCGCCCGGAGCCGGCAGGCCCGCCGCCCCGCCCGCCAGATGCCAGATCGCCATGCCGGCCGTGACCGCGGCGAGCGCCAGCAGCGCCGCTCCCAGCAGGCGTGCAATGGGCGCTGGCGCAAAACCCAGCGCGGCGAGGTAGACGAGATAGAGGAGCGTGAACGCCGCGATCATGCCTGCCATCACGGCGACCGGCGTGGTGAGCACGGCCTGCGCCGCCTCCGCCAACGCTGGCGAGAACGTGGCGAGGATCCCCAGCGCGACCGTGGGCTCGAACAGCACGATCATGCCCCACAGCACCAGTGCGACCGGCAGCGCCACTGCCCGGATCACGCTTGCGTAGGGCGCGCCGTCCCCGAACGAGCGTGCGTCCTCCGGCAGCGCCGGCGCCATCTTTGGAAAGAGCAAGGTGATTAGCAGCACGTAGCCCATATAGAGCCCGGTCAGCACCAGGCCCGGGATGATCGCGCCCTTGTACATGTCGCCCACCGACCGCCCGAGCTGATCGGCCATGATGATCAGCACCAGCGATGGCGGGATGATCTGGGCGAGCGTGCCCGACGCCGCGATCACGCCCGACGCCATCCGCCGGTCGTAGCCATAGCGCAGCATGATCGGCAGCGAGATCAGGCCCATGGCGATGACGGAAGCCGCAACCACGCCCGTGGTCGCCGCGAGCAGTGCGCCGACGAAGATGACCGCGTACGCAACCCCGCCCCGGATCGGCCCGAACAGCTTGCCGGCCGTGTCGAGCAGCTCTTCCGCCATCCCCGTTCGCTCGAGAATGAGCCCCATGAAGGTGAAGAACGGGATCGCCAGCAGCGTCTCGTTCGACATGATCTGCCACACCCGCTCGGGCAGCAGCTGCATGAACACCGGCTCGAACTGGCCGAGCGCAATGCCCAGCACGGCAAATGAGAGCCCGACGAATGCGAGCGAGAACGCGACCGGATAGCCGAGCAGCAGGAACACGACCAGCGCCAGGAACATGATCGGCGCCATGTTGTCGATCAAGAGCTCGATCATGGCTTGCGATCCGCTTCAATCGCGGCCGGGGGCGGCTCGCCGCCATGGTGGCCGCCGTGGCCGGCATGGGGATCAGGGATCAGGCCCCGCAGCACCGCGATCCGCTTCACCAGCTCCGACAGCGCCTGCAGGAAGAGGAGAGCAAAGCCCAGGAAGATCGCGAGCCGCGCCGGCCACAGCACCAGCCCACCGGCCGAGCCCGACATCTCCCCCGACACGAGCGCCTTCCAGAAGAACGTCCAGCAGAGATAGCTCATCAGCAGCGTGAGCGGGATCAGCATCACCAGGTGCCCGATCACGTCGATCCAGTCGCGCGTGCGCTTAGCGAGCATGCCGGAGATGATATCGATGCGGATGTGCTCGTTGCGTTGCAGCGTGTAGGCGGCGGCCAGCATGAACACCGCGCCGAACAGGTACCACTGCAGCTCGAGCCAGGCGTTCGAGCTCATGTCGAGCACCTTGCGCACGATCGCGTTGCCGGCGCTGATGACGACGGCGGCGAGAATGAGCCATGAGACACTGCGCCCGACCGCAATGCTGAGCCGGTCGATCCGCCGGCTGATAGCGAGCAATCCCCCCACGTCTCCCCCCTTCGGGCTGTCATCGTTGCGGGCCCGCTGTGCCTAGCCACGCCGCCCCCGTCCGCAGCCGAGACTACGTTACCGCGTTCCGCGCGCCAGGCAATCGGTTCCGTGCGGTTACGGCAAGACGGCGTGCGGGCTCGAGAAAACTGGCACGATTGCACCGTAGGTCGGACTGACCCCGGCCTCAGGCCGGGGGAAGTCCGACGGGTCGGGAGTTGTCGGACATCGCGAACAGCTCAGTCCGACCTACGGTGCAATCGTGGTTTACGGGTGTTGTGCTGCCCGAGAGCGCGTGCAATGCACTCACCACTTGTGTCGAATTCTGACGCGCGTAACCAGACATATCTGGATGTCGGGTGCAATATCGGGCTAAGGACACTCCGAACAATAACCACTACGTGTTGTCGTCAAGTCGAGCACGGGATCTGTAGGGTGCAATAGGCCTTCTTCAGGCCGTATTGCACCACCCCGGATCGCAACGCCAGCCGAAGGTGCAATACGGCGAAGGTGCCT
>JANNSW010000461.1:0-9119 GCA_031403055.1 Hyphomicrobiaceae bacterium
GATGAAGGGCCCCGCGTCGCTGCCGCCATGCTCGATCACGATCACCGAGTGGCGCCCGTCCTCGGCGAGCCGATAGGCCATCGCGCTGCCCGCCGACCCCGCCCCCACGATCACAAAGTCGGCTTCATGCATGGAAAAGCCTCCCGATCTGGCGTTCGACATGATCCTCGACGAGCGCGCGTGCGGCTGTGGCCCCATCAGGTCCGTTGCCGAGCGCCAATCGCAGATAGAGCCCGTCGATGAGGGCGGCAGTGCTCATGGCAATTCGACCAGCGTGCTCGGGCGAGCCGGTCAGCGGTTTCAGCTCCGCGCGCAGATTGGCGTCGAGCCGGCGCACATAGATGCGGTGCAGGCGCGCGGCCCGGGGTGAAGCCTGCGCGAGCGCGTAGAAGACGAGCCAGGACGACATCACCTGGGGTTGGAGCTGATCTGGCGTGAAGCTGGCTTCGATGATGGCCGACAGCCGCTGGCGGGGTCCCCGCGCCGCTTGCAAGCGCTCCCGCACATGGCCCGCGAACAGCCCGAGCAGGTGGCGCATGGTCGCGACGATGAGATCGTCCTTGCCGCCGAAATAATGGTGGGCGAGCGCCGCCGACACGCCGGCGCGGCGCGCGATCTGGCTGACGGTAACCTCGAGCGAGCCCTTCTCGTGGATGGCCTCGATCGCCGCCTCCACCAGCGCCTTGCGTCGTACCGGCTCCATCCCCAACCGCGGCATTGCACTCTCCTTGTGGTAGAGGGGAGCCTAGGGGAAGTTGATTGAGGGATCAATCAAGATCCAGCTTCGGTAGCGGGACCGGCAGGCGCGCTGCCTGCTGTCATGGGTGCCCCTGCTCGTGGCTCCAGGCAGGCGAGTGACAGCTTGACCGAAGCCTCGACGCGTACCCACCCAACTTTCGACAAACATATCGACGCCATTCAACCCGATGTGCCCCGCTCAGCCAACGGATTGGTGCTGCAGTGGCCGACGATTCTCCGCCGAGCGATCAGGATCTGGTACGCGCCGCGCTGCGCGATCCCAATGCCTATGCCCAGATCGTGCGGCGCTACGAGGCTCGGCTGCAGCGCTACATTGCCCGGCTGCTCGGTCGTGGCCACCCCCAGATCGAGGATATCCTGCAGGACGTCTTCCTGAAGGCCTATGTCAACCTCAACGACTATGACGACCAACGCTCCTTCAGCCCCTGGATCTACCGGATCGCCCACAACGAGACCATGAGTCTGTTCCGCAAGCAGCGCTCGCTGCCGCATGTGTTGACCGGCGAGGATGGCCAGCGCGTGCTCGATCGGATCATGGATCATGACGCAACCGAGGAGCGGGTCGACGACGCGCGGAATGAAACGCGGCTGAAGCAGGCCTTGGCGACCCTCGAGCAGCGCTATCGCGATGTCCTGGTGCTTCGATTCCTGGAGGAGCGGAGCTACGATGACATCGCCGACATCCTCCAATTGCCGATGGGGACGGTCGCGACCCTCGTCAGCCGGGGCAAGCAGCGCCTGCGCAAGGCGTATGAAGCCCTTGATCTGTAGCTCGAAACTAGGCAGGACAGTGGTGTGACCGGGCTTGACAGGAAAATCATCGAGGCGATTGCAAAGCGCGGGTTGACACCCCGGCCTTACGCCTATTTCCTTGCCAGGAACTCCATTTTCTGGACGCTGGCCATCGTCTCGGTGCTCCTGGGTGCGATCGCGGTCGCGGTCATCATCTTTGCCGGCGCCGATTTCGTGGCGACCGGGGGACGCGGGTTCGATGCGCTCCCGCTCGACGACATTCTCGCCTACGTGCCCTTTGTCTGGATCGCCACGCTCGCGCTGTTCATGCTGAGTGCGCTCTACAGCGTGCGCCAGACCCGGCGCGGCTACCGCTTTCGGACGCTGCACGTGGTGTCGGCGGCGATCCTCGCGAGCGTCGTCATCGGCGGGCTGCTGCACCTGCTCGATGTCGGCAGCCAGACCCATCAATTCCTCCAGCACCGGCTCGCGCTCTACGATCGCCTGACCTTGTCGCGCGAGGACAGACTGAACGATCCCGATGGTGGCTTCCTTGCCGGACGGTTGCTGGCGGTCGAAGTCGGCAAGGAGCTCACGCTCGAGGATTTCCAGGGCCACGTCTGGACGATCGATATTGCCGGTGCGACGCTGCGCAACGATGTGCTCGCCGTCGACGAGGATCTTGCCATCGACGGCACGCGGACGGGACCGGCCACTTTCAAGGCGAGCGCTGTCCGGGACTGGGACTGACGCCGCCGACGGGCGGGCGCCTGCGGAGGGCCATCCAAGGCCGGAGGGAGAACGATCATGAAACGGATCGCGGTCTACGGCGCGCTTGCGTTCGCCCTATTCCTCGCACTTGTCCTGATCGAGATATTGAAGGGTGACGCCACTCCCTCGATCATGGCTTTCGTGCTCGATATCTTCGAGAAGGCGCTCATTGCGATGGCGGTGGTGGCAACAGCCTACGTCTCGATCGAGGTCAGGGAGACGAGGCTCGAGCAAGCGACCCTCATCAACGACCTCGCGCGGGCGCGTGCCGAGGGTGACCGCTGGCGCGACGCCGCACGCGATCATCTGGAGGGGCTCGGCCGCGCAATTCGCGAGCAGTTCGATGCCTGGCATCTGACGCCGGGCGAGGCCGATGTGGCATTCCTGATGCTGAAGGGGCTCTCCCACAAGGACATTGCCCGGCTGCGCGATTCGAGTGCCGCGACTGTCCGTCAGCAGGCGACGAACATATATGCCAAATCCGGCCTATCGAGCCGGGCCGAGCTCTCGGCATTCTTCCTGGAAGACCTGTTGGCCCCTGAATCGGCGCGAGCCAGCGAGAGCGCGCCCGCGGCCGCGCCTGCCGGCACCAAACAGTGAACAGGTCCTGCCCAGGGCGAGCCTCACAAATGTCATACGCCCTGCGGCGGACCCGGCATTGCGGGCCGCAACCACGCTCTATCGCATCAGGCTGATTGAGGTTCCCGGCGCCCGGCGGCTTGCTGTTTGCGGCACGTGGAAGATTGTCGGCTGCTCCCGTTTCTCCGCTTCGGGATCGGCTCTTCCACAGTGTCATGAACTCAACAAGGCAGCCGGAGAGCCCGACACTCTCGATGCACAGGAGCAAATCATGACGAACCGTGTGTGGACGTTTCTGACACTCGTGCTTGCGGCCGGCACGCTTGCCGGCGCCGGCCAATCCGTCAGCGCCCAGGAGGCCATTCCCCTCAAGGACGCCAAGTTGAACATCGAGTACAACGCCACCGACCACGACGCCGGATTCCAGGGGTTTGTCGACAGCACGGGCTGGGAGCACCTCGACTTCAAAGGACCGGGCGGCAAGGTGCTGAGGCTGGAAGGGCTCGGCAAGCTCGGCAAGCTCGGTCTGACCGAGGTTTTCTTCGAAACCGTCGAGCCCGAGGCCGGCGACGTGCCGCTCGAGAAGGTTCTTGCCACACTGCCGGAGGGCCAATACCGGATCGAGGGACCAGCGATGGAATCCGGCAAGAGTGAAGGCAGCACGGCCGGAGTAGCCTGGCTCACGCACAATATTCCAGCCGGGCCGGTCCTCATCTCTCCCGCGGTCAAGGAGGTGGTGCCGGCTGGCGAGCTGGCCGTGAGCTGGGGCGCCGTCACGCAGACGATCAAGGGCACCAGCGTCAACATCATTTCCTATCAGCTCATTGTCGAGAAGGACGCGCCTCCCCATCCGCACATGATCGGGAAAATGGGTCTGAGCATCTATCTGCCGGCATCGGTGACCTCGATCACGCTGCCGAAGGGCTTCCTCGAGCCCGCCACACCCTACAAGTGGGAGGTGCTGGCGATCGAGGAAAGCGGCAACCAGACGCTCTCCTCGAGCGAATTCAGCACACGATGAGGTTGGCAGGCTTGGCGCGTCGTCGCCGGAGTTGAGGACACATTGCCGCTGCCGGGCGGGGATTTCTCCGGGTCCCTGCCGGCATCTTGAAAGAAATCGGCTCTCCCCGCGTAGATCCAAGTGACGGCGTTGCCATCAGAACGTTGAAACGTCACTCGAACCCAGCACTGCGCCGTCACTGTACGTAATTCTCCTGCCACTCCTAACAACCTGTGCCGCGCGCACACCGAAGAATATGCATCCGTTGCGCGGGCTCATGAGAATGACGAGAGGAATGACGATGATGAACCTTACGGCCAATTCACCCCTCGCCGCGCTGATTATCGGCGCCGCACTGCTCACCGGCACCACGGCCTCCGCCGGAGATGCCTACACCCCCGCCATCAATCCGGCCGACTTCTCCACCCGCATCGACAATCCCTACTTCAATCTGCCGGTCGGCAAGATCATGCACTTCACGGCCAAGACCGAGGACGGCGTCGAGACGACGGAGATCGTCGTCACCAACGAGAAGCGCACCTTGATGGGCGTCGAGACGGTCGTCTACTGGGATCGGGTCTACCTCAACGGTCAGTTGGTGGAGGAGACGCGCGACTACCTTGCCCAGCACCGCAACGGCGATGTCTGGTACTTCGGCGAGGAGGTCGACAACCACGAGAACGGCAAGCTGAAGGATCACAAAGGGGCTTGGCTCGCCGGTGTCGACGGCGCGCAGCCCGGCATCTGGATGAAGGCCAATCCACAGGTGGGCGAAGCCTACAAGGAAGAATATTATGTCGGCAAGGCGGAGGACATGGCCAAGATCGTCTCGGTGAGCGAGACAGTCGAGACCCCGCTCGGCACCTTCAAGAACTGCCTCAAGACCGACAATTGGACGCCGCTCGATCCAGCGATCCTCGAAAGCAAGTTCTATTGCCGCGAGATCGGGGGCGTTGCCTTGGAGGTCGACGTTGCCGAGGGCATCCGCGATGTGGTGGTGAAAATCGAGAACGGCGGCTGACAAGCCGGCACCGGGGTCTGGAGCGCGGCTTGCGCTCCAGATCTTGCCGCGGCTGGGGAAATCCGGGAAAATTCGCTGTCCGTCTGAAATAAACCACTCGCGTGCCGCGTAGTTCCGGCATGCGAGTGGTGATGGACGTGCCCGGGGGCACGATGTCCGCCAGGTAAAGGGTCGAGCCACGCCCATCGGCCTGTCCGCGCGCAATTGGGGATTGGGGGGAGAAGCGTCATGCGGATCTCGCTTACGGGGCTGGCGGCGCTGGCTCTGGCCTGCGGCTCATCGCTTGCCGTGGCCGAGGACTGCGCGGCCCCATGCATCGGCTACACCGTCACGGGCGAGCTGCAAGACGACCTCGTGCTGCGAACGGATGCGCCAGGCGACCGGTACAACGACCTCGTGCCGGCCATCGATGCCGAGGTCTTTGTCGCGCCCTTCGACCATCTGAAGCTCTTTGCCGCGGTGACGCACGAGACTGTGCTCGACCGGCCTCCCGGTGCACTCCCTCGTCTCGCGGATTTCGGGCTCTACACGACCGAGCTCTACGCCGAAATCGAGTTCGAGCCGCTCAAATGGCGCATCGGCAAATTCGATCCGGTGTTCGGGCTCGCCGCCGGCGAGTTGACTGGCCTGCACGCGACCGACCTCGTCGGCAACTACGACCTCAACGAGCGGCTTGGCGGCGAGATGTCCATCAGCTTCGAGGCGCTCGGCCTCTCCCAGGCGATGACCGCCAGCCTCTTCACCATGGATCGGACGCTGCTGAGCGGCTCGCTGCCCGCCAGCCGTGGCCGCACGACGCTCGCATCGGGAGGCGCAGGCAACACGCAAGGCCTGTCCTCGCTCGCGCTCGCACTCGATAGCTGCGCCGGCGCGAAGCCAGGCAATTGCTACTCCGATGGCGATTTCGGCACCCGGCTGGCGGTCCGCCATCAGAGCGCGGGCTTTGCGACTGAGGACCAGATCGATGCCGGCGTGATGCCGCACGACGAGCTCGGCTTTCTTGCTGCCGCGACCGCCCGCTTCGGCCTGTCGGAGGACACCACGCTGCGGCTGCTTGGCGAGGCTGCCTATTTCCAGAATTTCGAGGGCGGCGCCGACGATGCGCTGACCGGCACGCTCTCGGCCGCGCTCGAGCGGGGACCCATGACCTATGCGGCGACCTACTCGCTGCAGGAGAACCTGATCGCCGGCGCGCCCGACACGCTCGAGCACCAGCTCGACTTGACCGCGACCTATGCCTTCGGCGAGGAAGCCTCGTTCGCCGGGGAGCAATGGTCGTTGTCGGGAGGCTACAGCTACAGCCTGAATGCGGACAACGAGGAGAGCCATGCTGTCGGCTTGCGTTTGACCGTCGAGCTCGATGGCAAGATCGGCGGCCCAGCCGAGCCCCCCAGCAGCGCCAACAGCGCGCCCGCTGCCGGCGAGCCCGACACCGCCACCGCTGGCGAGCCCGACGAAGGTGGCCCCGACGAAGGTGGTGTCGAGTAGCTCTGCCCCCTCACGCGATTTGCGTGACACCGACACCCAGTGCTGCGAGCAGCTCGAAAAAGCTCGGACAGGTCTTCGACACGCAACCCGGATCGCGCAGCTCTACGCCCGCCCCGGCGACCCCCATCACCGCCAGCGCCATTGCCACCCGGTGATCCTCGTAGGTGTCGAGCACCGCGAAGCCCGGCTGTGACGGGCTGACCGTCAACCCATCGGCATGCTCCTCGACCGGCACGTCAGCTTTGGCGAGGGATTGGCAGATGGCCGCGATCCGATCGCTCTCATGGTGGCGGATATGGGCGACGCCGGTGATCGTGATCGGGGCATCCGCGAAGGGCGCGATCGCCGCCAGCGTCAAGGTCGCGTCCGACAGGGGCTTCATGTCGACCGTGAAGCCGCCGCGCAGGCGCTCGGGACCGGTCACGATCGTCCGTTGGCTCCCCCGCTCGACCTTGGCGCCGAGCCGCTCCAGGATCTCGAGGAACAGATAGTCAGGCTGACGTGTCCCCGCCGTGAGGTTGGGCATCTCCATCCGCCCAGCCGTGACGGCGGCGAGCGCGGCGAAATAGGTGGCGGTCGAAGCGTCGGCCTCGACCGCGAGGTCGGCGGCGCGATAGCCGCTCGGCTGCACCGTGAACCGCGAAAGCCCGTCGTCCACCTCGATCTCGGCCCCGAAATGGCGCATGGCGTCGAGCGTGATGCGCACATAGTCGCTCTGCACGATGCCGCCCGCGACCACGAGGTCGACACCGAGCCGGCTCTGCGGCGCGCCCAGCAGCAGGCCGCTGATGAACTGGCTCGACACCTTGCCCGACATGGCGATGGGCCCGCCCGCGAAGCTGCCACCATCGATGATGGCCGGAAAACATCCTTCAGCGCCTGCAAAAGCAATGGTTGCGCCACCCTGGCGCAGCGCTTCGAACAGCGGAGCGACCGGCCGCTTGCTCATTTGCCGGCTGGCGGTCACGGTCCAGCGGCCCGCTTCGCCGGCTGCGAGGAATGGCGGCAGGAAGCGTGCGACCGTGCCCGCCGAGCCGACATGAACGATGCCGGAGCGCGGCCTGCGCCGGCCGATGCCCTCGATGGTCGCGTCCAGCCCCTCGAACGCGACACCGCAGCCGAGCCGCCGCAGCGCGTCCGCGCACCAATAGGTGTCATCGCTCCTGAGCAGCCCCGTCAGCCGCGTGCGCCCAGTTGCCATGCCCGCGAGGATGAGTGCGCGGTTCGACACGCTCTTGGAGCCCGGCACCACCACGGTCGCATCGACCGGCCGGCGGAGCGGGGCAATCCTCACGGCCGCGACCCCGGTCAGCGCCGACCAGGGTGTCAAGGCATCGTCCTGCGGCGTTCCGGTCATGGCGACTTTCAATAGAGGGTCTGTTTCATCCGCTCGGGGTAGGCGGCATCATAGGACTTGCCGTCGAACCCGCCGTCGGTGATCGCTTCCATCATCTCGCCGACCGTTGGCAGCGCCGAGCGCGGGATTTGTGTCGCGCCATCCCAGAGCCGCGAGCGCACCAGCGCCTTCTGGCATTGCGGATAGACGCTGTCCGCCCTCACCACGATCACCGAGCGCGGCGGCTTGCCCTCGACCGGGAAACCGATAGCCGCGCGCGCGCGCCGGGGCAAGGACGGACGACACGCGTCGAGTGGGGGAGGGAACCGGCACGGAACCCGCAAGCACATGCAGGAAGCGACGGAGCGTGCTAGGCTTGCGTCTCGGGCGGATTTTCCAGGTACCCCATGTACGCTTCGTCAACCCCTTCCGGCAGCGAGCTGCGCCATGCGGCCGACGCGTTGCGCGGCATCGTCCGCCGGACGCCGCTGCTCTCCTCAGCCGCCCTCGATCGCGAGATCGGAGCGCGCGTCCTGGTGAAAGCGGAAAGCCTGCAGCTGACCGGCTCGTTCAAGATGCGCGGCGCCTACTACCGGCTGACGCGGCTGGAGCCGGCACGCCGTCCGGCCGGTGTGGTGGCGTTCTCCTCGGGCAATTTCGCGCAAGGGCTGGCGGCGGCCGGTCACATGATCGGCGTGCCGGTCACGATCGTGATGCCGGCGGACGCTCCCGCCGCCAAGATCGAGGCCACGCGCGGTTGGGGCGCGACGGTCGTGCTTTCCGAGCATGGCGAGCGCAACCGCGAGGTCGCAGCCAGCGAGCGGGCCGAGGCGATCTCGGCCGAGACCGGCGCGGCGCTGCTGCACCCCTTCGATGATCCCCTGATCGTCGCCGGTCAGTCGACGGCAGCCGCCGAGATGCTCGAGCAGGCGCGCGAGGTTGGCGCACGGCTGGACGCGGTGCTGGTGCCGGTCGGCGGCGGCGGGCTGATCGCGGGCTGCGCGCTCGCCTGCCAGGAGGCAGCGCACGCTCCCGAGGTCTACGCGATCGAACCCAAGGGCTATGACGATTTCTCCCGCTCGCTCGCGGCGGGCGAGCGGCTCGGCAATGCGATCGGATCCTCGACCCTGTGCGACGCCTTGCAGGCCGCGATGCCCGGCAAGGTCACCTTCAACGTCGCTCACGGTCGAGTCTTCAAGGGGATCGCGGTCGAGGACGCGCTCGTGCGCCGCGCCATGGCGCTGGCCTTTCGCCATCTGAAGATCGTGCTCGAGCCCTCTGGCGCGGTAGCGCTCGCGGCACTGCTCTCACCCGACCTTGCCCACCTGAAGGGCCGCACGGTTGCGGTGCTCGCGTCGGGCGGCAATGTGGGTCTCGAGGAATTCACCCGGCTGGCGGCAGCGTGAGCGCTCGATGACGGAAGCGGCGGCCGC
>JANNSW010000462.1:0-37599 GCA_031403055.1 Hyphomicrobiaceae bacterium
CGGCGAGCGCCTCGATCTCCTCGGGCGTGCCCACGGGCCTCGCCACCAGGGAGGGAGCGATGCGGCGTGCCAGCCCCGACAGCACCTTGCCGGCGCCGATCTCGCAGACCTCGGTGACGCCGGCGTCCGCCATATGGGCGATGCACTCGCGCCAGCGCACGGTGCCCGTCACCTGGGCGACGAGGCACTTCCTGATCTCGTCGGGGGCGGTCACCGGGCCTGCCGTCACGTTGGCGATGACTGGCACGCGTGGCGCCCGCACCTCGGCTTTTGCCAGCGCCTCGGCCATGGCGAGGGCCGCCGGCGCCATCAGCGCGCAATGGAAGGGCGCGGAGACGTCGAGCAGGATGGCCCGGCGGGCGCCATGCTTCTTGGCGATCTCGAGTGAGCGCAGAATCGCGCCACGGGCGCCGCTGATCACCACCTGGCCGGGATCGTTGTCGTTGGCGACGTTACAGACCTCGCCGCCTGCTGCCTCCTCGGCGATCTTGCGGGCGGCATCGACGCCGACACCCAGCAACGCCGCCATCGCGCCCTTGCCGACCGGCACGGCTGCCTGCATCGCCAGGCCGCGCAGCCGCAACAGCCTGGCCGCCTCACCCACGGTGAAGGCACCGGCGGCGGTAAGCGCGGAATACTCACCCAGGGAATGGCCGGCGACGAATGTCACCTGGCGCGGCAGATCGAGACCCTTGGCCTCCAGCACGCGGATCACGGCGAGCGAGACGGCCAGCAACGCCGGCTGGGCATTCTCCGTCAATGTCAGACGGTCCTGCGGCCCCTCGAAGACTACGGCCGAAAGCTTCTCGCCGAGCGCCGCGTCGACCTCGTCGAACACGGCGCGTGCCTCGGGGTAGGCCTGGGCGAGGGCCTTGCCCATGCCGACGGTCTGGCTGCCCTGGCCGGGAAAGGTGAAGGCGATGGACATGGTCGCGGCGCCTCCTGCTTTTCACCATCGGGATCGAAACGTGACATCCGCGGCAGGCGCCGAAGCCGAAGTCGCGCGGTTTGGCCGGAAGAACAATGTTAGCCGTCCCGAGTCAAGCGGGCGTCACAATCGGGTCAGGGCATCAAGCCGGCTCGAACAGCTCGATCAGGTTGCCGGATGGATCGAGGCAGAGCAGCTGTCGGCCGCCCGGCCCTGGCGTGATCTCGTTCCGGAAGCCGACGCCCCCAGTGCGCAGGCGGGCAGCCAACGCCGGCAAATCGCTCACGGTGAGGACGAAGCGCGACCAGCCGCCGCCGGGCGTTGGCCGGCTACCATCGGGCATGGGCTTGGAGGCGGACGCGAGCGGGCCGGCCAGCCAAAGCTCCAGGCCATCGCGCTCGAGGATCGCCATGGCGGGGCCGAATTGCTGCACGAGCCGAAATCCGAGCTTGCCGACATAGAATGCAACGTCCCGATCAACGTCCTCGACGATATAGCGGACTCGGGTCATGGCGTCGGCTCCCTCGCTGGCCCGGCGCTCTTGCCGCGCCACCAGCCTCAGCCTAGCCTGCACCCTGGATCCGCCAGGGAGCAAGCACGGACATGAGACTGAAGGACAAGGTGGCAGTCGTCACCGGTGCGGCACAGGGCATCGGGCTCGCCATTGCGGAACGGTTCGTGGCGGAGGGCGCCAAGGTGCTGCTCGCCGACCGCAACGCCGACCTGGGCGAGCGCGAGGCCAGGCGCCTCGCCCGCGAGGGCGGATACGCCTCGTTCGTCGCCTGCGACGTGGGCGAGGCCAACGCGGGCGAGTTCCTCGTCGGCGCGGCTTTGAAAGCCCACGAGCGCATCGACGTGCTGGTCAACAATGCCGCCATCATCGACAACGCCCAGTTCCTCGACCTCGACGTGGCCGAGTTCGACCGGGTGCTCGGCATCAATCTGCGCGCCTATTTCGTGATCGGCCAGGCGGCGGCCCGGCAGATGGTCGCCCAGGTGAAGGCCGGCGGGCAACCGGGCTCGATCGTCAACATGAGCTCGGTGCAGGAGCATTTCGGGCTGCCCGACCACGTCGCCTATTCGGTCGCCAAGGGCGGCTTGCGCCAGCTGACGCGGGCGATGGCGGTCGCGCTTGCGCCCCACGGCGTGCGGGTGAACGCGATCGGGCCGGGCACCATCGCCACGCCGCTGCTGAAGAACGTCATCGTCAATGACGATTTCCGCCGTCGCATCCTCTCGCGCACCCCGCTCGGCCGGGTCGGCGAGCCATCCGAGGTCGCGTCGGTCGCCGCCTTCCTCGCCAGCGAGGATGCGAGCTACGTGACGGGTGAGACCATCTATTGCGACGGCGGCCGCATCCCGCTCAACTACACGGTGCCGGTGCCGGACGGGGCGTGAGGGGGCTGCTCGATGCCTAGATGGAACAATCAGCCCCTCACACTTTATCATGGCACCGACACCACTCGGCTCGGGTCTTATGGACCGCTCACAAAGTACTCGATCCTCGTTGGTTTCCAGGTTCAGTCAGCGTTATGCAATCCGCTAACGGATTTTGGCAGAGGATTTTACACGACGACATGAGGTGCAGGCACGCCATTGGGCGAATGAGCGCGCGCTGAAGAGTCAAGCAAACGGACCATCCGCTGCACTACTGCTTTCGTTCTCCATGAACAGAGACCAGATTGCCGCTCTCGAGTGTCTTTCATTCGTCCGCGCGAGCAGTGACTACTGGGACTTGGTCTCGGATTGCCGTATCGGCTTTGCGCCGCACCAGCGGCAAGGCAATGCGTCAGGCAGTGCATATGACGTCGTGTATGGCCCGGTCAGTTTATGGGCCCAGCAGCTGATCATACATGACGCCGACCAGGTCAGCTTTCATACCGCCAAAGCTGTCGCTGCGTTGCCTCCGCCAAACGTGTATGATGTGGCGCCGAGCAGCAACGGGCTGTTCCCGTGAACGAGGCTTGAACGATGTCCACGAGCGTCGCAACGACACGAAACTTCGGTGACGTTTATCCGGTCTGGGTACGTGACCGATACTGGAGCAGCGTGAAGCGGGCGATGACCGACATTTTTCACACGCCACATGACGCGGCTGATCGCTATCAGAGGTCGATCGAAGGAGCTCCGGTCGACGAGCAGATGCTCGCTTTTCATCAGGAACCGCTCAGCGTAGCCGCGGACTTGGCCGGTGTCTCGGAGATAACCGAGGAGCACGTCAGGCAGTACCGACAGCTGATCGGGTCCGACGAGCCTGCACAGTGCGGCTTGCCGGACAACGCGTAGTGGACTCCCACAAGTTGGCCAGTGCTTGCCGGATGGGCGTGAGGCCCGCCAAAAAATCGCCGCATTCGGGCCCGGCCGATCCGGAGCCCAATGACGAGGCCGCGGCCCGGCGTCGGGCTGTTGCCGCATTTTGCCGCATTTGGGACGCATCCTGGCAATGGCTGCCGATTCGGGGAGTTTCCCATGATGACGCAACGAGCTCACCTTCCCACCCGCGTCCGTCCGCTGGCCGGATGCGCTCTCCTCATTGCCGCGCAAACGACACTCGCCCTGGCCGGGGGCGAGTTGAAGTGCGGCGATGGGTTCAAGATGTCGTCCAACACATCGGCGCGCCTGACCTGTCATCGCAACTCGACGGTACCCGACGCCAAGCGCGCCGAGAAGCTGTCGCGCAAATGGCTCGCCTCGGCCTCCTGCAGCGGCCATATGGTCGACCCGCAGGCGAGCATTGCCGAGGCCGGCAGCAGCGGGTTCCTGGTGACGGTGCGGTTTGCCTGCGAGGACGAGTGAAGTTGGACGCCGTTGACAAGTGCCGGTCACACGCGCTTGTTGCCGGCGTCCCCAACAGCCGGTTCCAATACCATGGCCCAGCGCCCACAGCGCCGTCCGATCAAGTCCGACCTCGGCTCGCTCGCCCATGAGGCCGCAATTCGTGGCGACTTGCAGACATCGCGGCGGTTCCTCGAGGAGGCGCGTCGGCAGGACAAGACCAATGCCGACCACGCGGCCAACCATGCCGCGGTGTGCGAGCGCATGGGGGATGTGGATGCCGCGCTCGCCGCGCTCACCGACACATTGCGGTTGCGACCGGCGCTGGAGGTCGCCGCGCGCCGGCTTTCGGCCCTGTTGACGCGCTACGAGCCGCGAACGCCTGAAAACCTCGATCCATTCGGCCTCAGGATCGCGCTCGGGTTCGAGACTGTCGACCATGCCCCGATCGCGGGCGCGGCGCTGGCGCGACTGAAGAAGACGACCCGGCTCGGAGCTCTGCTCGAGGAAGGACATGCAAGCGGGTTCGCGGCGGTTGCACGCGGCCTGGTTCAGCGTCGCACCGACGACGTGCTGAAGGACGATTTGCTGCTGACCGCGCTCGAGAAGGGCATCGTCAAGGATCCCCGGCTCGAGTTGCTGTTCAGTGCGCTGCGGCGGACGCTGCTGCTCGAGGTGCCGGTCGAGCGGTTCGAGGACAAGGCGCTGACGCGGTTCGCGGTCGCGCTGATGGCCCAGACGATCAACAACAGTCATGTCTGGCATGCCGACACCACCGAGGAGGCCGCGCTCGCTGCCCTGACGATCGACGGGGCTGGGCTCGCTGCCGGTGAATTCGAGCCGTCGCGGCGCCTCCTGCTCGCCGCGCTCTACCGCCCGCTCGACGTGATCGCGCCCGAGCTGTCGGCCGAAGCACTGGCAGCGCTTCGCCCCAAGGCCTTCCGTGAGCTCGTGGCCACCCACCTCACCGAGCGCCGCGACGAGAACCGGATCGCCGCCGGCATCGAGACGCTCGCCGCGATCGAGGATGTGACCTCCAAGCGGGTCGCCGGCCAGTACGAGCAGGCCCCCTATCCGCGCTGGACCAGCCTGATCCTGCCGGCGCCCGGCGCCATCCGGCAGGCGCTCGTTGCCTTCGTGGGAGCCGACAAGCTCGGCTTTTTCGAGCAACCCTTCGATGTGCTGATCGCGGGCTGCGGCACCGGACGGCAGGCGCTGCAGACGGCGGTCGGTTTCGGACCGAATGCCCGGGTGCTGGCCCTCGATCTGTCGCTGGCGAGCCTTGCCTATGCCAAGCGGATGGCGGCGCGCCACGGCATCTCCAACATCACCTTTGCCCGCGCCGACATCCTGGGTCTGCCCCGGCTCGGCCGGCGCTTCCGCGTGATCGAGGCGATCGGCGTGCTCCACCATATGAGGGACCCGGCAGCAGGGCTCGAAGCGCTGGTCGAATGCCTGGAGCCGGGCGGGCTGATCTACCTCGGCCTCTACAGCAAGCTGTCGCGGGGCAAAATCGCGGAATTGCGCAAGGAGCCTGGCTATCCCGGACCCGACTGCTCGGAATCGCAAGCCCGCGCCTACCGGCTCAGCCTGATGCAGCGCGAGGAATTGAAGCCCGAGCTGCCCGGCATGGGGTTCCTGGGATCGCGGGATTTCTACTCCCTCAACGAGTTCCGCGATCTGGTGCTGCACCAGAGCGAGCGCCAGCTCACACTGCCCGAGATCGAGGGCATGCTTGGGGAAAGCGGGCTGACTTTCCGCGGGTTCACCCACGAGCCGATCGTGCGGAAAGCATTCGCCCAGCGCTTCCCCGACAATTCCTGGCCCGGCCGGCTCGCCGATTGGCACACCTTCGAAGAGGCCAATCCGCGCATCTTCGATGCCATGTACCGGTTCTGGTGCGAGAGGACGGCGTGAGCGCACCCGACGACGAGGAGAGGAACCGCCTCTCGGCGCGCGCCGCGCGCTATGTGAAGGTCGGCACCAATGTGGGGGCGATCGCGGCCCGCATCGCCGGCCACCGGCTGCTCGGCATCGGCCTCGACCGGCAGCGAAGCGCAGCCGACCTCGCAGCCGCGCTCGGCGGGCTGAAGGGCCCGATCATGAAGGTCGCGCAACTGCTCTCGACGATCCCGGAGGCGTTGCCGGCCGAGTATGCGGCCGAGCTTTCGCAATTGCAGAGTCAGGCGCCCGCGATGGGGCCGGCCTTCGTCAAGCGCCGGCTCGAAGCCGAGCTGGGCCTCGACTGGAAAAACCGGTTCGGGGAATTCGAGCGCGAGGCTGCGGCATCGGCCTCGCTCGGACAGGTGCATCGGGCCAGGACGCATGACGGGCGGGCGCTCGCGGTCAAGCTGCAGTATCCCGACATGCCATCGGCGGTGGAAGCGGACCTCTCCCAGCTCGGGATGATCTTTGCACTGCACCGGCGGATGGACCCGGCGATCGAGACTGCCGAGATCCTGGTCGAGATCGCCGAGCGGCTGCGCGAGGAGCTGGACTATGAGCGCGAGGCGAGCCACATCCGGCTCTACGGACTGATTTTCCGCGGCGACGCGATCATCCGTGTGCCGGAGGTGCTGCCTGAGCTGTCGACGCGCCGGCTGCTCACCATGTCCTGGCTCGAGGGGGAGAAGCTCATCAGCTACAAGGGGGGCGCCATCGAGGATCGCAACGCGATCGCGCGCGCCATGTTCCGGGCCTGGTGGTATCCGTTCTCGCGGTTCGGTGTGATCCATGGCGATCCGCATCTGGGCAACTACACGGTGTTCGAGGAGGCGGGGCGGCCTGCCGGCATCAACCTGCTCGACTATGGCTGCATCCGTGCCTTCCAGCCGAGATTCGTGCAGGGCGTGATTGATCTCTATCGCGGGCTCGAGCGCGGCGACCGGGCGCTGGTCGTGCACGCCTACGAGACCTGGGGCTTCAACGGACTCTCCAACGAGCTGATCGACATCCTCAACATCTGGGCGCAATTCATCTATGGGCCGCTGCTCGACGATCGCGAGCGGGCAATCGCGGAGAACGTGTCGCCAGGAGAGTACGGCCGGCAGGAGGCCTTCACCGTGCACCAGGGCTTGCGCGCGAAGGGGCCGGTCAAGGTGCCGCGCGAGTTCGTGTTCATGGATCGCGCCGCGATCGGCCTCGGCGGCGTGTTCCTGCATCTGGACGCCCGCCAGAACTGGCATCGGCTCTTCAACGAGCTGATCGAGCACTTCGATCTCGCCGAGGTAGCGGAGCGGCAGCGCGCGGCATTCGCGGTGGCCGGAGTGCCGCTGCCTCCCACTTGACCCCGGTCAAGGCCGACACCGTTGCGATCCGCCATCAAGAACAAAGATCGATCGACGCTGGAGGCCCGCCATGCCGTGGAAAACCATCCTCGCACACCTGCCCGACGAGAAGCGGGCGCCGGCGATCCTCGCTGTAGGCTTGCAGCTGGCCGACAGGTTCGACGCCCATCTGATTGCCCTGCACGTCGTGCCGCAGCCCTATGTGCCGATCGCGCCCTATGGCGACGCCGCGGGCGAAGTCATGGAGCGGGAGCGCGAGACCCTCGAAGCCGAGGCGCAGCGCATCAAGGCGAAATTCGCGGCGATGATCGCCGGGCGGGCGGTGATCCCAGAGTACCGGCAGGCCCAGGCGCGCTTCATGCCAGTCGCCGAGGTCGTCACGGCGCATGCACGCTGCGCGGATCTGGTTGTCGCCGGGCAGCCCGAGACGGGCCTGAGACTGGACTACCGGCCCGGCGACGTCGGCGAGGACGTGATGATGGAAGCCGGGCGGCCGGTGCTGCTGGTGCCGGAGACGTGCTCGAGGACCACGCTGGGCGAGCGCGTGCTGCTCGCCTGGAACGGCAGCCGGGAGGCGAGCCGGGCAGCGTTCGATGCTCTCCCGATGCTTGCGGGCGCCCGCGAGGTGCGCATCCTGACGATCAATCCGGCGAAACGGCTCGACGAGAAGGCAGACGACAGCGGCCGCGAGCTGGCGACCGCCCTCGGGCGCCATGGGGTCAATGCGATCGCGGCATGGAGCCTCGCGCACTCCCACGGAATTGCCGAGGAGCTGGCCTCGCGGATCGGGGATCCCGGCGCCGACCTGCTGGTGATGGGCGGGTATGGCCACTCGCGCTTCAGGGAATTCCTGTTCGGCGGCGTAACCGCCGGCATGCTGTCACGCATGCGCATTCCCGTGCTGATGTCGCATTGAGCCAGGGGAGGCAGGACATGACGCCTGCAAGGATGCTGTCGCTGCTGGCAGCCGCCGCGGCATTCGGGCTCGCGGCAAGCCGATGCTCAGCCGCGGAGCCTTGGGAGCTGATCCTGACCGAGCAGATGACCCACGAGCTCGGCTGCAAGGTCATCAAAGTGAGCAACGTCCGGCAATTCAGGCTCGGCGAGAGCCTCGTGATCGACGGCCACGCGGATTGCGAGGACGGTCGCGCCTATGATTTCACGCGCCCCAAGGACCATCTGAGCTTCAGGTTCCGAGCCTGCGAGCCAGTGGTTTGCTAGTCGTCCGGTGGCTCCACCAGTCCGGCACCTTCCATCATTGCCATCTTGCGGTTGCCACTGGGCATTGCGCCACCTATAGTCTTGCCGATCCCTTTCATGGTCAGATCGGTTTCGGCCCTGCGCACTCGATGCGCGCGGCCCGGAGGAAGGATTTCATGACGCAAACCCCGCTCATGCCCAAGGCAACGGCCGTTTGGCTGGTTGAGAACACCTCGCTCACATTCGAGCAGGTGGCGGAATACTGCGGGCTGCACGTGCTCGAGGTCAAAGGCATCGCCGATGGCGACGTCGCGCAGGGCATCAGGGGCATGGACCCGGTGAATTCCGGCCAGCTCACCCGCGAGGAGATCAAGCGCTGCGAGGACGACGCCGACTACCGGCTGAAGACGGCCGTCAGCAAGGTCGACATTCCTGTCTTCAAGACCAAGAAGGGGCCGCGCTACACGCCGCTGTCGCGCCGCCAGGACCGGCCGAACGCGATCCTGTGGCTGATCAAGAGCCACCCCGAGCTGAAGGACAGCCAGGTGATGCGCCTGGTGGGCACCACCAAGCCGACGATCGCGGCGATCCGCGACCGCAGCCATTGGAACTCGCCCAGCCTCGTCGCCCAGGACCCGGTGACGTTGAGCCTGTGCTCGCAGATCGAGCTCGATGCCGAGGTGAGGAAGGCTGCCAAACGCCTCGAGCGCGAGCGCGGTGACACGCCCAAGGATGTCGTAGCCGAAGGCGGAACACTGCTGCCGACCGAGGAGACGACCAGCCGCGCTGCCGCGGCGGGGCCGCAACCGGCCGAGATCGTGTCCGGCAAGCCGAGCCCCGAGGAGCCCCGCGAGCAGACGCCCGAGGAGGAGGCCGCCGGCATGTTCGCCAAGCTCACCGCGCTCAAATCCAATCACGAGGAGCAGGGCAAGGAAGGCTGAGCCAGGCGTTCGTTGGCGTCAACTGATTGGAGCAATCGATGCGTATTCTCATTGTCGGGGCCGAAGGCACGATTGGCAGCGCCATCGCGCGCGAGCTCGGCGCACGCCACGAGATCGTCAAAGTCGGCCGCAACAGCGGCGAGCTGCATGTGGACATTGCCGACCGCGCGTCGATCGAGGCGCTCTACAAGAAAGCCGGCAAGATCGATGCCGTGGTCTCGGCGGCGGGCACCGTGCATTTCGGGCCGCTGGCGACGATGACGGAGGAGCAGTTCATGGTCGGACTGCGCAGCAAGGTGATGGGGCAGGTCAACCTCGTGCTCGCCGGGCTGGCGCATGTGAGCGAAGGCGGCTCTTTCACGCTCGTCTCGGGGGTGCTCAATCACGATCCGATCGTGTCGGGGGCAGCGGCTGCCGCCGCGAACGCGGCACTCGAAGGGTTCGTCAAGGGCGCAAGCATCGAAATGCCGCGCCGGCTCCGGATCAATCTGGTGAGCCCGGGCCTGCTGGAGGAATCCGTGCCGAAGTACGGCGCCTATTTCCCCGGCCACATCCCGGTGCCGGGCGCCCGTGTCGCCAAGGCCTTCCAGAAGTGCGTCGAAGGGGCGATCAATGGCGAGGTGGTGAAGGTTTTCTGAAGGCGCCCTGGACCCGTTGCCGCGCAACAAGGTCCGGCATGGCTCGCAGGCCTCTGAGCCGCGCATAGCCGGTGAAACCAAGAACAGAGGGAACCCGGGCATTGCCGACCGGCGATGCTATGGTGGCGCGAAACCCGGCTCAGCACCGCCGGTCGCGTAGTGCCGCCCGGACCTCCCCCGATGATGCTTCCGCTTGCCCAGATCCAATCGAGCGATTGGCAGCCCCTGCTCGATCGGCTCGCCGCCGAGCTGCCCAGGCTCGCCGAGCAGCTGATGACCCCCTGGATGCTGCCGCAGCTCATGATCGTGCCGGCGGCCTACTATCTGGCCGTTTATCTGGCGGTCCCGCTGCGCCTGCGCCTCGATGCGCTGCTGCGGAGCTATCCGCTACCGGCGCGTGCGCTGACCCTGATCGCTATTCCGCTGCGGCATCTGAAGTGGATTGTCTTCATTCTGCTGCTCTGGCTGATCCTCGTCATGGCGAGACAGCTCACCTGGGCGAGCCGGAGCTATGTGGTCGAGCTGGCGGCGAGCCTGGCCACGGCCTGGCTGTCGATCAACATCGTCTCGACCATCATCCGCAATCCCGCGCTGCAGCGGGCCTTCGCTGCCTGCGCCTGGTCGATCGCGGCTCTCAATATCCTCGGCGTGCTCGACGATACCCAGGCCATGCTGGACAGCCTTTCGTTCAATGTGGGCGAGCTCCGGCTCTCGGTGCTGCTGCTGCTGAAGGGCGCCATCATCCTGGGCATCAGCCTCTGGCTGGCGAATTTCGCCAGCGCTTTCCTGGAGAAGCGCCTGCATGGAGCGCTCGAGGCAACGCCCACGCTCGAGGTGCTGTTCGGCAAGATCCTGAAAGCGCTTCTCGTCGTTGGTGCGGTCGTGTTCTCGCTCTCGGCCATCGGCATCCAGCTGACGGCGCTCGCGGTGTTTTCCGGTGCGCTCGGCCTGGGCATCGGCTTCGGCCTGCAGAAGGTCGCCTCCAATCTGATGAGCGGAATCATCATTCTGCTCGACAAGTCGGTGAAGCCGGGCGACGTCATCCAGCGCGGCAATACCTTCGGCTGGATCACCGCACTCAAGGCCCGCTACGTGTCGGTGGCGACGCGGGAGGGGGTCGAGTATCTGATCCCCAACGAGGACTTCATCACCAGCCAGGTGATCAACTGGTCCTACTCCAATCCCCGGGTCCGGCTCGAGGTGAAGTTCGCCGTAAAGCCCGAGAGCGACCCCCATGCGGTCGGCGCGATCGCCTGCGCGGCGCTCGGCAAGCTCGGCCGTGTCCTTGGCGATCCACTACCTGCCTGTCACGTGGTCGCCTTCAGCGCGGCCTCCCTCGATTTCGTGCTGCGCTTCTGGATCAAGGACCCGGAGCAGGGGATCACCAACATCCGCAGCGATGCCATGCTCGCCGTCTGGGATGCGCTCAAGGCCGAGGATCTCGTCATGGTCTCGGCGCACAGCTGAAACCGGCCGGCGCCTCGGCAGGCAGCGCTTCGCGCCCAGCGACCCGATCGGCGAGCTTCTCGGCCATCATCAGCACAGTGGCGTTGAGGTTGGCCGTGACCACGTCCGGCATGATCGAGGCATCGATGACGCGCAGGCGCTCGATCCCATGCACCTTGCCTTCGCCATCGACCACCGCCATCTCGTCGAGCCCCATGCGGCAGGTGCAGGAGGGGTGGTGCGAGGTCTCGGCCTTGGCTCGTGCGAAGGCATCGAGCCCGGCATCGGAGACGACATGCCTGCCGGGTGCGATCTCCTCGCCGCGATAGGGATCGAAGGCCTTCTGCGCGACCACATCGCGGGTGATACGGATGCCGTCGCGGATCTCCCGGCGATCCTCGGCGTCGCTCAGGTGATTGAACTGGATGCGGGGCGGGGCAAAGGGATCGGCCGAGCGCAGGCGCACAAAGCCGCGGCTGCGCGGGCGCATCTGGCTCAGGTGCACCTGGAAGCCGTGGCCATCGACCCGCTCGTTGCCGTCATAGCTGATGGCGAGGGGAGCGAAATGGTGCTGCAGATTGGGGTAGGCGACCTCCGGGCGGCTGCGGAAGAAGCTGCCGGCCTCCCAGATGTTGGACGCCCCCGGGCCGGTCTTGAACAGCAGCCACTCGGCGCCCAGCGCCAGCATGCCGAGCGGGCGGGTCGCGGGATAGAGCGAGACCGGCTGCAGGCAGCGGTACTGCACCAGGAAATCCAGATGGTCCTGCAGGTTCTCGCCGACGCCCGCAAGATCGGCGGCAACGGCAATGCCGTGCGCGCTGAGCTCGGCGGCCGGGCCGATGCCGGAGAGCTTCAGGATCTGGGGCGAGTTGATGGCGCCGGCCGCGAGCAGCACCTCGCGGTCCGCCCGCACGGTGCGTGGTGTGCCGTTGTCGACATACTCGACGCCGACGGCGCGTCCCTTCTCCAGCATGATGCGCGAGACGCGAACCTTGACGGCGAGATCGATGTTGCCGCGCGCGCGCGCCGGATGCAGATAGCGGCGGGCCGCGCTCGATCGGATGCCGGCATGGGTCGAGCGCTCGAAGCGGCAGACGCCGTCCTGGCGGGCGCCGTTGACGTCGTCGGTGTAGCCCAGGCCCGCCTGCTTGCCAGCCTCGATGAAGGCCTGGAAAAGCGGGTTGCGGCACTCGGGTATGGTCACTTTCAGCGGACCACTGCCGCCCCGATAGGGGCTCGGGCCATTGGCGCTCGACTCCATGCGCTTGAAGTAGGGCAGGCAGTGACCATAGGACCAGCTTTCGAGGCCGTTGGTGCGGGCCCAGCCGTCATAGTCGAGTCTGTTGCCGCGCAGGTAGACCATGCCGTTGATCGAGGAGGAGCCGCCGACCACGCGCCCGCGCGGGTATGAGATCCGGCGGTTGTCGAGGAAGGGCTCGGGCTCGGACCAATAGGCCCAGTTGTAGCGCTCCGACTTCATCGGCTCGGCGAGGGCCGCCGGCATCCGGAGCATGTAGAGGCTGCGATCCATCGGGCCGGCCTCGAGCACGAGGATGCGGACGGCCGGGTCCTCCGACAGGCGCGCGGCGAGCACAGAGCCCGCCGACCCGGAGCCGATGATGACGTAGTCGTATGCCTTCGCGTCGGCACGCCCGGCCATGGCTCACCCCGCCTTGTTGTCGGAGGACCCTGGCGCGGGCCGCTCCTCGAGGTGGCTCGAGCCGAACTGCTCCCAGTCCGGAAAGGGCATGCGGAAGGACTGGTCGACGGTCGTGTAGAGGAAATAGCCGAGGCGGGCGATCGGCTTGGCCGCGAGGATGTCGACGCGGCCGTTCTTGACCAGGCGATCGTCGATGTGGATGCCGACGACCTGGCCGAACACGACGGTCTGGCGCTCGCCAGGCTCCCAGCACGGCAACTCGATGGTCGAGAGGTAGCGGCATTCGAGGTGGACCGGGCTTTCAGCCACGCGCGGCGGCTTCACCAGACGGGAGGGAAGGGCCGTCAGGCCGGCCTTCTTCATCTCGTCGACGCCGATGGGGAAATGCGCAGCGGTCAGGTTCATCTGCTCGCGCAGCTCGAAGGTCGCGAGATTGCAGACGAACTCGCGGGTCGATTCCACATTGGCGAGCGTGTCCTTGACCGAGCGATCGGGCTTTGGGCCTTGCGGAGCGAACACCACGCAGGGCGGCATGTCGCCCATCGCATTGAAAAAGCTGAAGGGTGCGAGGTTGGCGATCCCATCCGCATCGATCGTGGTGATCCAGCCGATCGGCCGCGGCACGATGAGGCTCTTGAAGGGATCGATCGGGAACGGGCGCTTGGCGGGATCAGAGCTCGGCTCGTAGAACATTTGTGCGCGGGCCTCGGTGTTGGGGAGGGGCAGTCGTTCGACGGCCTCATCGTTGCAGGTCCCGCGCTGCCGGTAAACCCGCGCTCGTGCAAGCGAGCCCTGCCCCCCCGGGCACGGCCGAGCGGAACGAAGGGGGCAGGGTCAAGGGCGCGCTACCGACACCGGCATCGATCGCGACCGCTGGTCACCCGGAAGCGCCGGGATGGCGCCTCTGCCAGATCGAGCGGCAACTTGCCCCAAAGGGATGGCGTCGATCCAGGTCCGGGTCCCGTCGGTGCGGGCCAATACTCACCGTCGTCGTCAGACTCGGCGAGACCTCGCCCGACGGCAGCTTCCTGGATACGATAACGGGAAGTCGTGCAGCCGCGGCGGGCGACGCGATTGACCCCGAGCCGAGGCGCAAAACTTGTGTTGCAACACTGCTGTCCGGTTGAGTGAAGGCTGTTCGCCCGGAGTTTCCCGGTTCATAGGACTCTTTGCGCGTTGAAGCGTGTCGTCGATTTCGACTTGCGCCGCGCACTGTCCCCGGAATTTTTCCCGGGGAACTCCGCCAAGCCACATCCGGTTTCCCGCTTCGCAACGCTCGTCATGATAGGTACCGCTCCCTTGCTCGATTGGTGCGGTAAACATGTTAGAGCGGGATAACTCAAGGCCATTGAGTCCAGCTCGGGGTTGACGCGTTGCCGCCAGCCCGCCTGCTCCGAGATAATGGGTCCTTTTCGAGGCCCAAGCCGTTTGCAGGGGAGGCGGCGGCCTTGCTGATCGAGTCCAGGGCGTAGGTGCCGTGGTTGCGGTAAACTGAGGAGCTGAGGTACATGGCTTGGAACCGGTCAAGCCCCGACCCGCGTTCACGGCAGCGGGCCACCCTTCGCCAGCCACGCCGCGCACTCGGGTCCCAACTCCGCAAGAGCCTTCGTCTCATAGGCGGCAATCTCATCCGCGCCCAGCGTGTCCCGCCAGCGGCCATTGGTGCCTTTGTTCATGAAGGTCGCAGCGCCGCCCCTCCAGGAAGCTCCCCCATCGGGCGTCACTTTCTCCGCGTTTGCTTTCATGTATTCGAAGGTGGAATGCTCCGTCACCGTCGACAGCAGCTCCTCGCTTGCGGAAACTCCCAGAAAACTGGAGATACGCCTGACCGAACCCGCAAGATCGGATTTCATATCCTCGAAGTGGATCAACATGATATTTGTCAAGCTACGTAACGCCCACCAGGACTTGACATTTTCCCAAAAGGACCAATAGGGATAGCCGTCAAAGGTGACCCACGCTCGGTAGAACTCCGCGACGTCGCCGGAACAGCGATCGAGCCGCGGGCCAAACCGGCCCAGCGCGTCATTGACCTCTTCAAGGAGCGCGTCCGTGACATTCAGATGATGGTTGTGGAGGCTCCACGCCGTATCCCGCCCATCACGGGCGACATAGATGTATTTTGCCTGGGGCGAGATCACCAAAGCGTCGGCGGGCAGGTGAGTCTTGATGAACCTCCGGTGCTCCTGGGCGCCAAGAAGTTCCACTTGCTCGCGCTGCCCGGTGCGGAAGTCCAGCCACGGTGACAGTTTGTGCAGATTGTAGTCTTCACGTCCTGAAAAGATCAGTTGCCCGACGATCTGCTGCATCCATGTCGTGCCGGATTTTGCGTATGTCGCGATGACGATGTCGTCATCCCGAAACCTGAAATCGTTCCATACCGTCGAATTCATGTGATGGTTACGGAATTCCCGGCGCTTGACTGGCCAATTGGTTGGGGAATTCGCTGGCACTGCGGCTCTCCGGCGGATCACTGATAATTGATAGCACCGACATCCACCGGATGATCAGCCTCAATGGTCGAAGATTTGCGCAAACGGACATCATTGGCAAGCCCCAACGCTGGTCGCGTGAGCGGTCGCGCATCAAAGCCTGGGACTTCGGCTTCCTTCGCTCCAGGAAGTTCGATTTTTTCTTCATCAAGACGCACCTCTCCCATGGTTTTCTCTAGAGCGCATGACAACCGGGCCGTTCATGCCGGTGATGGATTGGGCGGTGGCCGCAGTCTGGCGATCAGTCGCAGGATGCCTTGCCATAGGGTGCGGCAATTTGATTGCAGCGCAGCAAGAATTGGTCTGTACTTCTGCGGGTAGACACACACGAAAATCACAGGCAGTCTGATCATCCGTGCTCCATGATGTCTGCACCTAGCCCATCTCGTCGTCGCTTGCCTGACGCCGTCATTTCTACCCTGACCGTAACCGGAAGTGAGCGATCCGACAACCTCCGCCCACGTCTCACGCCGCGACGGGTCAGCAACGGCGGTCGCAGCAGCGGCGAGCAATGCCCGAACAAGCCCCCCAGCTGCGGACCAGAACAGATCGTACCGCAAACAATGTCCGCTTGACCACCGTTCTCGATGGTGGCGGCGCCGGGCCGGTCAGGAGGCCTGCAACCTCGTCCCTCCACACGGAGCTCATTTCGGATCGACGCCGAGCCGAGGAGAGCCCAGCTTTGTCGCCGATCGTGGGCGTTGCCGAACGCTCGACGCACGCCTACGATCGAGTCCGTTGCCGATCTGGCGGCGTTGCAATGGAGGACCCGACGATGGGGTTTGATCGCATCTCCGAAATCATCGATCTCGACCGCTATCCGCTGCATCGACCGGAGAGCGCAACTGTCGAAGCACTGCTCCGAGAAGGCCAAGCCGCGCTCGAGCGCGATGCGTTGTTTTCCTTGCCGGGTCTCGTGCGACCCGAGGCGACCTCGTTCATGGCAGCCGAGTTGGAGGCGCGTCTGCCTTGGGCCAGCCGGTACGAGGCGATGAGGGGCAGCTACGGCAGCGATGGCAGCGACTGGCCGGAGGGCCATCCGCGCACCGCGACCAACCCGTTCCGCTATCACCAGGTGCTGAATCATCAGATTCCCAACGACTCCCCCCTCCGCAGGGTTTATTGCTGGGAGCCGTTGCGCGAGTTCCTGCGCCAGCTGATGGGCTACGAGACCTTTCACCGCAGCGAATGCCCGCATCTGGCCCTGACCTCGAAGCTCGCTGGTGAAGGCGATACCGACGGCTGGCACTTCGATGGCAACGACGTCGTTTTCTCGGTGCTGTTGAGAGAGCCCGAGCAAGGCGGCCTGTTCGAGTACGTTCCCAATGTGCGGACGGATGCCGACCAGAACTATGAGGGCGTTGCCGCGGTGCTCGCGGGCAAGCGGGAGGGCGTGCGGTGCGCCAAGCTGGCCGTCGGCGACCTGAATGTCTTTCAAGGAAATCAGACTCTTCACCGCGTCAGCCCCGTGAAGGGGGCACGCAAGCGCATAGTCGGGCTGTTCAGCTACGACCGCCAGCCCGGCACCAATTTCGGCGAGCCCTATATCGCCGAGTTGCGCCGGCGAACGCCTGGCATCTTGCCATTGGACCTGGGCTCCGCGTAGCAGCGGAGCCGCCTTACGTGGGGAAGGGCCCCGGTCGCCCGCCAACGCCACCATGGAGTGGACGGGCTCCTACTCACCCCCGATGTGCATTCGAGGGTTGCCCGGATGGGCCGGAAGGAGACGGTGTGGTCTCACATGCCGGCCGAGGCTCTGGACAGCCTCGGAGCGCATAGGCGGATCCTCGCAGCTCTGATCGTCTTGCACGAGAGCGGCCTTGGACGTGTGAACCGAGCCGCCCCCGTAGCGGCGCACCGGGCCCCCAGCATCACAGCATCACGGTGCCGTCGTCGAACACCGCCTGCTCGATCGAGTAGAGGCAGTCGCTGCCGGAATCGCCGTTGCGGTCGATCACCTCGACATAAGAGCCGCGATCTCTCACTCGGTAGTCGGACCGGTCGCCGTCGAGCTTGACGGTGTCGGTGCCTTCGCCGCCGCGGATGCAGTCATCGCCCTGGCCGCCGCTGAACCAGTCGGAGCCGGCATCGCCTTCCAGCCGGTCGTTGCCGTCGCCGCCGTAGAGGCGGTCGTCGCCATTGCCGCCCCGCAACTGGTCCGCACCGCCCTGGCCATAGAGGTTGTCATTGCCGCTGGCGCCCGCGAGCCGATCGCTGCCGGTGCGGCCGTAGAGGAGGTTGCCGGCGCCGTTGCCGGAGATGCGGTCATCGCCGCTGCCGCCCCTGGCATTCTCGATCACGACGTCGAAGGCGATGCCGATGTTGTTGGTCATGCCCCCGATCGAGGAATACTCGCCCTCGCCGAGATCGATGCGCTGGTCGCTGCGGTAGCCCGAGGCGTCCAGCATGTCGATGCCGCCGGCGTCCCAGATCGCGAACACGGGATCGGAGCTCTCGCTGAAATCGTAGATGTCGCTGCCGGCATTGGCGTGGAAGCCATAGGTGGTGCTGCCGGCGCGGGTGGTCATGTCGGCGCCGTAGATCGCCTGGATCGACGCGATGTCGTGGACCATCGGGGTGGAAGGCAACATCCATTCGCCGCTGCGCCCATGGTGATCGGTCCGGCTGCCGTCCTCGTCGGCGTAGAAATAGGACATCACCGTATAGCGATGGGTGTCCTGCTGGTAGACGGCATCGCGGCGATAGTCGGCCGAGCCGTTGTAGTCGCCCGGATGGTCGAGGCCGAGCGCGTGCCCGATCTCGTGAATGTAGGTCATGAAGCCGTAGCTGCCATAGGTGATGTCGCTGTTGCGGTCGTGGCTGTCCCATTCGGAGTTGAGCCAGACGTGAGCGCTGTCGAGCACCCAGCGGGCGCCGTCGAACGTGCCGTAGTGCTGCTGACTGTAGGTACCGCCGCCGTCGGTCGTGCTCGACATGCCAAAGAAGATATTGCCGCCGCTGCCGACGCGATCGAGATCGACGTTGACGACGTCGTCCCACAGCTCGAAGGCTTCCGCCGCCATGCCCTTCATGTGGCCGGTCAATTGCTGGAAGCCGCGGCCTTCATCGCTGCTGAAGGGTCGGGAATCGGGCATGGCGTAGGTAATCGAGCCACCCGTCGACCACCAGGCGCCGCTGTCGATGCGATCGATGATCCGCGGCAGCGAATAAACCGGCTTAGTCATACACTACCCCACCACTCGGGCTGATATCGGGAACGGCGCCCTCCCCAGGGCGCACGGCTCGTTCCTTCCCAGCAACGCGGTCCCGATGATAGCGGCAATTCCCTAACGCTTGGTGGCAGCAGGAAACGGGTCGCGCCAAGGCCGGACCGGTCCTATGTTGCCGGCCGCCGCGCCACCCGAACCCGAAGGGCCCAAGAATGAGCCGACCCGCCGCAAACCTCGTGATGGGTCCTGCCGAATGGGGGCTGTTGGTGCTGCTGTCGGTGATCTGGGGCGCGAGCTTCCTGTTCGGCCGCATCGCCGTTGCCGAGGTGCCCCCGCTCTCGGTTGCCCTTTTGCGGGTCGCAATCGCCGCGGCCGTGCTCGCCGTCACGATCCGTGCCACAGGCGGCGCATTGCCCAAATCGCTCGGCGGCTGGACGCCCTACCTCGCCATGGGCCTGCTCAACAACGTGATCCCGTTCAGCCTCATCCTCTGGGGCCAGCAGGAGATCGGAGCAGGCCTCGCCTCGGTGCTGAATGCGACCACTCCGCTGTTTGCCGCCGGGCTCGCCCACATGCTGACGAGCGAGGAAAAGGTGACAGCCCTGAAGCTCGCGGGCGTCGTGACCGGCATCCTGGGTGTTGCGGTGCTGGTCGGCCCATCGGCGCTGAGCGGGGCTGGCGGGCATTGGCTGGCCCAGGCCGCCGTGCTCGGGGCGGCCTTCAGCTATGGCCTCGCCGGTGTCTATGGCCGGCGCTTCCGCGGCACTCCCCCGCTGACGAGCGCCTGCTGCCAGCTGGTGTGCTCGAGTCTGATGCTCGCGCCGCTGGTGTGGCTGATCGACCGGCCGCACACGCTCGTGCTGCCGGGGCAGCAGGCCGTTGGCGCGATCCTGGGCCTCGCAATCCTGTGCACCTCGATTGCCTATGTGATCTTCTTCACCATCATTCGCCGCGCCGGGGCGACCAACGTCATGCTGGTGACGCTGCTGATTCCGCCGTCCGCGATCCTGCTCGGGGCGCTGGTGTTGGGCGAGCGGATGGAGCTGAGCGATCTGGCGGGCGCCGCCATCATCGGGCTCGCGCTCGTGATCATCGACGGGCGGCTGCCGAGGCGGCTCTGGAGCGGGCGCGCGCTTTCCCCATAGGCGAAACCGAATTGCGGAGATCGACGCACACGACCCTTGCCTGTGGATTTCCGAAGCTGGCGCGAGAGCCGCGCCCGGTGCAAAAATGCCAACGGAGCCCTCTGGCCCGCCGAAAAATCGCGGCAGGACCGGTGGCGTCCAATCGAACGCGGTCTCATGGCTGCGCGAGCCCGCGCCGAGCAAGGGGTCAGTCGCTCCGTGAGGAGTTGACTGACCCCCCCCTTGCGGGCCTCGGAAAGCGCCGGTGGCCGTGGCCTCGGCCTGCGCCGGAAACCGCCAACACCGCCCGGCACCGGAAACCAGCAAGGCGTGGACTTTCGATCGGGACAGCGCCGGCGTCAAGTTGGGGGTCGCCGCAGCCCGGGACAGAATCTCACTTGGATTAGCAGGATGTTAAGCCGGCTGAGCGAGGCTAGCTCACCGCCTGCGGATGATCTGCACCTGGATCGCAGCTTGGATGCCGGTGGCGATCGTGCTATGGTTCGGGCAACATTCGCAGTTGCGTAATTCGAGAGTGATATCAACCATGGACGTAGCGTCCTATGGCGTAAACGGTCGAGACGAGCCATCCAATGGCACTCAGCGACCCAATGTGACCGAGATGCAGAAGGTCCGCGACCTTTTGTTCGGCGAGGCGCAGCGCGTCACCGAGCAGCGCCTGCAGCTGATGGAGCGGCGTCTCGGCGACATCGAAGGCTCGATCGCCTCCCAGCTCCGCCAGCTCACCCGGCGGCTCGACGAGATTTCCGTCGATATGCCTGCAAACCAGCGCGCTGCCATGCTATCGCTCAGCCGGGCCGTGTCAGGCCTGGGCGAGGAGATTGCTCGCCTTGCCATCGACGATATGCCGGGCGCAGCAAACCATGCACACAAGACCGAATAGCGACTACGAGGTCATCCGCCTCAAGGAGCTACTGTTCGACGACGAGCAGCGCGCGATCGGCGAGATCAGGTCGCTGGTCGACCTGCACCATACACGGGTCGGCAATGACGAGCGGCTGACCAAGACCGTCGCTGACGTGCTAGCCGATGCGTTGCGCCAGGCCGACGTGAAGCAGCACCGCGAGCTCGCTTCGGCCATCTCGCCCGTCGTCGTCTCTGGCATCAAGCGCGAGATCACCAACTCCCGCGACGAGATGGTGGACGCGCTCTATCCGATCATGGGCCGGCTGGTTTCGGCTTATGTGAAAAGCGCCATGCGCGACGTGATGGAGAGCACCAACGCGCGGCTCGAAAGCGGGCTCACGGGTCGCTATTTCCGGCTCAGGATGAAGAGCCTGCTGACGGGGCGCCCCTATCGGGAGCTGGTGCTCGCGGAGGGCGGGCGCCTGCGCATCCAGGAATTGCTGCTGATCAAGCGCTCGAACGGAACGCTGGTCGACCGCTGGCGGTCACTCGCCGAGGGGGGCGCAGTCGCCGCGGACGACAGCAGCAGCGAGCTGCTCGGTGGAATGCTGAGCGCCATCAACGATTTCTCGCGCGAGGCGCTGGCTAGCTCCAGCGACGAGCTGCGGATGATGGAGACGGGGGAGGCGCGGATCTATCTGCGCTCCAGCCCCGCGCACCTCCTCGCCGTGAAATGTAGCGGCCGCACCACCCGGCGCCTGGAGAAGGCGATCGATGGAGCCTTGATCGAGATCATCGAGGATCACTCCGAGCTGCTCGGGAACGCCGACGACACTTCGAGCCGGACCGCGTTGCGCGGAATTCTACCCGAGGTGGCCGAGCGCCTCACCGGGTCGCTCGAAGCCGAGAAGCGCCCGCCGGTGCTCGCGTTCGCGCTCGTCTCGATGCTCGGCCTCGCGTTCGCCGGCCTCTATGGCTGGCATTTGTGGCACGGATTCCAGATCGACCGGATGAAGCAGCGTGTCGTGGCCGTGATCGCCTCGGAGCGCGCCTTCGAAGGCTATCCGATCGAGACCGTGATCGCCGATGATCTCGGCTCCGTAAAGGTGTCGGGATTGGCGCCGTCCGAGCAGGACGGCAAGGTGCTGGAAGACCGCATCGCCAAGGCGATCGGTCCGGCCAGGCTCGACGCCAAGCTCGCGTTCGTGCCGACGATCAGCCGCTTGCGGCGCAATTCCTCCGATCTGATCGTGCTCTCGGACCGGCTTAGGGAGATCGAGGCAGGGTTGGGAGCGCTGGCCAACCGCGATGAGATCGCCACTCGCTTCCAGTCCGTCGAGCAGAGATTGGGGATAACCGCCGACCGGCAGTCGGTCGAGGCGACCGCGGGCGAGGTCGCGCGGCTGCAGACCGTGCTGAGGGGCGTCCGGGAGCAGTTGGGAGGGCTCGCCAGCCGAACGGCAACCGAGGGGCTTGCCGCCGACGTGGCCGGGCTCGCCGCGAAGATCGGCGGGCTCGATCAGCTGTCGCGCGAGGTCGACGAGCTGGGTGCGCGCCTCCTCGACCCGCAGCGCGATCTGATGCTGCTGCTCGCACGGCGCGCCGTGTTCTTCGGTAGCGGGACGGTATTGCGTGACGGTTCAGGGACCAAAGCGTTCATCGCGGAGGTGGCCAAGCTCGCCGCGCTGTCGGGCGCAGGATTGCGGGTGGTCGGCTACACCGATGCCACCGGCACCCCCGAGAGCAATCGCGACCTCGCCACGGCGCGAGCCAATGTGGTGGCGGGATTGCTGGCCGCCGCCGGGCTGCCGCGCGCCCGGCTGGTGGTCGTCTCGCGCTCGAACACCGTACGCATCGCAGCCGATCAGCCGGGCGGGGCTCCGAGCGAGCGGCGCGTCGAGCTCGAGGCCGCCTTCGAGGGAGAGGTTCAGCTCGGCAATGGCAACGGCCCGTAAGGTGATGCTGCTGGGCGAGATCGGGGTCGGCAAGACCTCGCTCGCCCGCCGGCTTGTTTTCGGGACGTTCGAAGCCGACTACAAGGCAACGATGGGGGTCGATCACTATACGCATTCGATCCCGATGGGACCCGAGGGAGGCGAGGTCATGCTGGTGCTGTGGGACGTCGACGGCGACTTCGGCGACAGCATCATGGGCCACATCTATCTGCGCGGCGCCTCGGGTGCCGTCATTGTCGCGGATGCGACGAGGCCCTCGACGTTCGAGGGAATGCTGCACTTGGCCCGCCTGTTCCAGCAGACGATGCCCGGCCGGCCCATTGCCTGCGCCGCCAGCAAGATGGACCTGACCGAAAACATGCCGAATTACGCGCTGCCGCCGGATCTCCGCGCCGCCGGGATCCCGCTCACATTGACCAGCGCGCGGGACGGTGCCGGCGTCGAGCAGCTTTTCACCGGGCTGGCGGCGAGGATCCTGGAGCGTCGGCTCTGATGACCGGCCTGCCAGAGAAGCGTGAGCTGGAGGCCGGGCCAGTGTCGAGCCTGCCGGGTGATAGCGCCCGCTTCCTCGCAGACGAGGGCGTGATCGGCATCGTCCTGCTCGACGAAAGCCTCATCGTGCGCGACCGCTACGGACCGCTGGCGGACATCGTGCCCCTTGGCGCCGAGCTGTGCGAGGACGTGGCGAGCTTCGTCGGGCTCGGCCCCGATCTGTTGGCACTGCAGGACGATCCCACGGCGAGCTTTTCCCTGCCCAATGTCGGCCTCATCCACCGCGGCGCGCCGATCAAGCTGTCGATCGAGGCGTTCTGGGAGGAGCGGAAGCGGCGCTATCATCTCGTGTTGCACCGGCTCGGCCTCAAGTCGCCCTCCGAGCTCGAACTGGTGCGCCAGCAGCGGGCGCGCCGCATTGCCGAGGATCACCTGCGGCTGGCCAAGGCGCGGATCATCGAGCATCAGGCCCTCATCAATCTCGTGATCGATCATGCTCCCGCTGCGATTGCCATGTTCGATCCGCAAATGCGCTGCCTGTTCGCCACGCGGCGCTGGATCGAGACGTTCGGTGGCGAGTTGGTGCCGCTCGCCGGCCATTTCGACGCTACCGCTCTAGGCGGCGGCGATGCCGGTAGAGGCGCCGAGCGCATCGCACGCTGCCTTTCGGGCGAAACCGTCGCGACCGAGATCGAGCCCGGCACCGGCCCCGCCGGAGCGGCCCACTGGGTCCGCTGGTGCCACAGCCCCTGGCGCAAGGCCGACGGATCGATCGGGGGCATCATCAGCTTTGCCGAGGTGCTGACCGAGATCGTCGCCGGACGGCAGCTGCTCGAGCGCAACAACGCCGAGCTGAGCCGCATCAATCATCAGCTCGACCAATTCTCCTCGATCATCTCGCACGACCTCAAGGCTCCGATCCGCGCGATCCGCTACGGCACCGACGCCCTGAAGGCGAGCCCGGCGGATGGCGCGGCCGACCAGATCGAGAGCATCGAGCGCAATGTCTCGCGCATGGCCCGCATGCTCGACGACCTGCTCGAATATTCCCGGATCGGACGGGCAGGCGACGGGGAGGAGCCCGTCGACCTCGCCGCCTTGATCGGCGAGATCAAGCAATCGATCCCCGAGTGTGCCCATTTCACAATCTCGCTCGATCTCGAGTGCCCCATGATCGCAACCGCGGTCGCGCCGCTCGACCTGGTGCTGCGGAACCTGATCGAGAATGCGGTCCGCCATCACGACCACGCCACCGGCGGCAGCTTGCGGCTCACCATGACCAGCAGCGCGGACAAATGGTGGTTCGCCGTTACCGACGACGGGCCCGGCATCGCAGCTCGCTTTCATGGCAGCATCTTCGATCCGTTCGTCCAGATCGATCCCAGACCAGGACGCGCGAACGGGGGAATGGGCTTGGCGCTTGTCGCCAAAGTCGTGAGCTTGTATGGCGGCAGGATAGAGGTATTATCGGACCCGCAAGTGGAGCGCGGCACGACGATGCGGTTCACATGGCCCAAGCAGCTGATGGCCAGATGACAGGGGAGCTCCCCAGGCAATGCCACGCCGGCTTTTCATTGGAAATGGTTGAATCGTGACGAGCAAAGCGAGCCCCATGACTGCGACGGCATCCGTATCTGGCGGCGCCGCGACCGTGCTCATGCTCGACGACGAGCGATCCGATCTGGAGCAGATGCGCTCGCTCCTCGCGGAAGCCGGCTATGCGACGGTCGAATTCAGCGATCCCAAGGTGTTCGTGCAGGCGCTGTCCGGCATGACCTGCGATTGCATCGTGCTCGATCTGCGGTTGCCGGGCACGAGCGGGCTCGAGATGCTGGCGCAAGCACAATCGCTGCGCCCCGGCGTCCCGGTGATCATGATCTCGGGTGATGGCGATTTGCCGACCGCGGTCGAGGCCATGCGCAACGGCGCCAGCGATTTTGTCGAAAAGCCAGTGGCCAGGAGCACCTTGATCGACGCGGTCCGCCGCGCCATCGAGCGTGCCCGCAATCCCGAGCCTGCCGCCAGATCGGGTGCCCAGATCGGCAACATCCGCCAGCGGCTGACCCCGCGCGAAGCCCAGATTCTCGACCTGCTGCTGCAGGGATATCGCAACAAGCAGGTCGCCTTCGAGCTCGGCGTGTCGGCGCGCACGGTCGAGGTCCACCGCGCCAACATGATGAAGCGGGTGGGAGCGACCAACTTCGCCGAGCTGATCCGGATGGCCGTGGGCCCCGGCAGCGGCGCGCGGTGAGCGGGGTTTGCGCGGCCGTGGCCGGCCGGCGTGACACGGAATGATTGCCCCCGCCATCTGAGCGCGCCTATCATGCCGCCGAACGCAAAACTCTTACTCAGCGTCAACGTAAGCAGCCTACAACCTAGTGATGGAATTCCAGAGCGTCTCTTGTATCAGCCCCTCACCAGCCCACATTACCCTCGCGCCCCAATCACGGAGGCCGTCATTCAACTCCGCATGACTGCCGATGTGGAAATGAAGGCGCTCGCAAAAATCCAGCACCGGCTCAAATCAGCCTATCCAAACTCGCAGCAGCTGCAGAATGTTGCGTTCTCGTTCGACAACACCGGCCGCCAGATCAACGTCGTTCAGAACCCGCAAGGCTTCCGGCTCGCCAACGACGACCAGACCGACATCGTCATGCTCACGCCCCGTGACCTCACCGCCGCGCGCCTGCCGCCGTATCCTGGATGGGAGCACTTGCGCGCCAACGCGAACACTGCTTGGAAGATATGGAAGGCTGCAACGCCGCGCCATCCAATCGAGCGGATCGGCGTGCGTTTTATCAATCGCATCGACATACCGGTCGCCGACGCACATTTGTTCGATATCCAAGAGTATCTAAACTTCTATCCAAGCACATCTCCCATCACTGCGGCACCCATGCTCGGCTATCTGCTGCAGGTTACCGTCCCAACCTTCGATCCGTTGTCGATTGCGACTATCACGACTACCACACTCGGCACCAATCTGATCCCCAAGCACCACTCGCTGATCCTCGATATCGATGTGTCACGCACAGCCGACATTCCCATCAGGGACGATCGGCTGTGGCCTCTGATCGACCAGGCCCGCGTCATCAAGAACGATATCTTCGAACGCTGCATCACTGATGCTTCGAGAAAGCTCTTTGCTTCATGACCACCGCACCAGCACCCCGCCCAGGCCGCATCGTCCCGCCACAGCTCAATCCGTTCGCAACCCCGGTTGGAAACGATTCTCGCTCGATCATGGAGGCCACCGCGCGTGCTTCGGCCGCCGTTCACGCCTCGCCCGGGCGAACGTTCGTCGCCCACGCCGCGACGCAGCCCCGCGCCATCTCGCTCGCCGAGCAGCTCCACGACGCACTCGCTATTTACAAGATTAAGACCAACAACTTCGCCATGCACTTCGGTCGTGACTGGCAACAGCGATTCTTTGCACAGATCGATGCCATCATGGACGCCGACGAGTGGGGTGTGGGTGACCAGATCATCACTGAGCCCGCATTCACTACACTGCTGCGCGTCCTCCTGATCTTGCGCGGCAAGCGCCGGCCAGGCCTTGGCGTCGGTCCCAACGGCAGCATCGTCGCGGCCTGGACCAACGGCCCGAATCGCCTGACATTGGAATGTCGGTCCAACGACGAGGTGCGGTGGATCATTTCGCAGATCATCGACGGCAAGCCTGATACCGCCGCCGGTCAGACGACCCTCTCGCACCTGTTCCAGCGCCTTGCCCCCTTTAACCCCGAACAGTGGTTCATCGATGAAGGGCGACAAACTCCGCGATGAACATCACGTCGTGCGCGTGGTCCCCTTTGGCAAGCTCAGGCTCGATGAGCACAACGAGCCAATCGGCGTGAACTACACCGCCTTCCTGCGCCGTGAGGACGAGGACGGCTTGTCGGTTACCGCGCTCGAGTATTTTGCCGCACCACTCCAAGCCCAGATTACGGCGGCCGTGCAAGCCCTGCGTGCCAGCAATTTCAAGCCAAGCCCCAAGAGCGGCTTTGTCATTGGCAATGTCAAAGCGATCCGAGAGACTTGTGCAGCGTGCAACCACAAGATCCGTATCATCCACTCTCCGGAGCAAGACAACGCTGCCCATGCCGAGGTCCGTCAGTTGCCGCGCGATGATCTCAATCTTCTCGAGCAACTCGCCGCCGGCGCTTGGTCTGAGCTTCACAAGAACAAAGACATCGCTGCCGGCGCAGTCTCCGCCCCTGCTCAGCCTGCAACGAGCCCCTGGCCATGACCAGCTCGCTCTGATCGGCCCGCTTGCGCCACCTCGTACCGTGCCCACGCATTCGTGCAACCGCTATCAGCATGCCAGTGTTGGCCACCTACTGCAGTCCACCGCCGCCGCACAGCAAACCTCATAGCCTTTCCCCGCGCAACAACCGCGGCAGATCCCCTGTCAGCCCAGCGGCTTCCGCGACCAGCAGCTGCTTCAGGCGCGGAATGCGATCGAGGGCGCCGAGGCCGATGTCGCGCAGGATGCGCAGGGGTCCGGAATCGTTGGAGAAGAGCCGATTCAGGCCGTCCATGGCGAAGGCCGAGCTGACGGAATCGAAGCGCCGCCAGCGATCGTAGCGCTCGAGCGGCTCGGCCTGGCCCGGATCGAGACCGAGCCGGACCGCATCCGTCACCACCTCCGCGAGCGCCGCCACATCGCGCAACCCGATATTGAGGCCCTGGCCGGCGAGGGGATGCACCACCCGCGCAGCGTCGCCGACGAGCGCGAGCCGGCCGGCGATGAAACGCCGTGCGATCCGCGTCTCGAGAGCGAACGTCGCCCTCGCCCCAGCGAGCGTGAGCTTGCCGAGACGACCGCCGAAGCGCTGCTCCATCTGCTCGACGAATTCGTCGTCGGTGAGCGCGACCAGCCGGGCCGCCTCGCGCGTCCCTTCGGTCCACACGATCGCGGAACGGCGTGGGTCGCGCAATGGCAGCAGCGCGAACGGCCCGGCCGGCAGGAAGTGCTGGATCGCGGTGCGTCGATGCGGCTGCTCGTGGGCAATGACCGCGACGATGCCCGTCTGGCGCAGCGGCCAGCCGACCGTTCCGATGCCGCAGCTTTCGCGTAAGGTCGAGCTCCGACCGTCGGCAGCGACAACGAGCCGGGCTGCGATGGTGCCGCCGCCAGCCAGCACGATCGTCGCCGCCGCGGGACTGGCCGTCATGCGCACGGCGACCGCGGGCGGCAGCCGCTCGATCGCGGGCGTGGCGAGAACAGCGGCAGCCAACGCCTCGCGCAGCTTGCTGTTCTCGACGATCCACGATGCCGGTCGACCATCATCGATGCGGTTGTCGTAGCGCAACAGGGTCGAGCGTACAGGGCTCTCGAGGCGGCCATCGGTGATCTCGATCGCCTCGACTGGACCCGCATCAGGCTCGAGCCCAGCCCAGACACCGATCGCCTCGAGGAACCGCACGCTGGCCGCAGCCAGCGCCGTTGCGCGGGGATCGGCGGAGCCCGCTGCCGCCGAGGCGAGCGCGACCCGGTCGAGAAGACCGATGCGGACGCCGTCGCCGAGGCCCGTCGCGAGCGCACGCGCAAGCGCGAGGCCGGCATAGCTCGCTCCGCTCACGACCACGTCGAACATGGGCCTTGCCGCCTCAGCCTGCAGGGACCGCGCTTGACAGGGTCCGCTCGCGTCCCTCACCTGCGGCCTGGCTTCGCCTTGCCCCGTCTGGATGCCCCCCACTTTGGAAGACCCATGAGCAACGACCAGCCCAAGCCGCTCGAAAAACTCCTCTCCATACTCGACCTCGAGAGGCGAGGCGAGGACCGCTTCGTCGGGCTCAGCCCCAATGACGGTTGGAAACGGATCTACGGCGGGCAGGTGATCGCTCAGTCCCTGGTGGCGGCGCAGCGTACGGTGGCGGAAGACCGCTTCGTCAACTCGCTGCACGCTTATTTCCTGCGGCCAGGCGATACCAAGGTGCCCGTCGCCTACGAGGTCGAGCGGCTGCGCGATGGCGGCAGCTTCACCACGAGGCGGATCGTCGCCAGCCAGAAGGGCGAGGTGATCTTCGTGATGGCGGCAAGCTTCCAGGGCGGGGAGCCGGGCCTCTCCCACCAGATTGCCATGCCGAAAGTGCCCGGACCCCAAGCCTGCATCTCGGAGGACGAGCTCGGCCAGCGGCTCGCCAAGAAGTGGCCCGGCGCGTTCAAGGGCTATTGGGAGAAGCAATGGCCGATGGAGATGCGTCTAGTCGATCCGGAAGGCTTCATTGATCGCCACGACCGGCCGCCCGTCATGAACATCTGGATGCGGGCGCGTGGTGCGGTCGAAGCGCCGCGGCAATTGCAGGAGGCCGTGCTCGCCTATGCGTCGGACTACTCGCTGATCGACACCGCCGTCATCTCCCATGGCCGCATCCTCGCCGATCCGGAGCTCCAGGTCGCGAGTCTCGACCACGCCATGTGGTTCCATCGACCGGCCCGCGCCGACGAATGGCTGCTCTACGTCCAGGAGAGCCCGAGCGCCGAAGGCTCGCGCGGCATGTGCCGGGGCCTCATCTACAAGCAGGACGGCACGCTGGTCGCCTCCGTCGCGCAGGAAGGGCTGATGCGGTTGCGCGACCCCTCCAGGATGAAGCCTGCCAGATGAGCAGACAGGCGATTGATCAAATTGCAGGCAGATAAGTGACGGCGCCTATTAATTAAGCAAGCGCGAATTGCCGCGCTGCACCAGAAATTGGCTCTCCCCTCGTTTTTTCTGTTATTTTTCAACACACTAACGCGACACACCCGTGTTGGCACGGGACTTGATTAACCTTCTCCCGTGACCGAGCTGGATACCCGGCTTGGCCCAGCAAGCGCGCCCCTCGGCAGGGGCCCGGCTCTGGCTATTCGAAAGATGGGGAAGGCGCATGAAACTCGTAACAGCCATCATCAAGCATCACCGCCTCGACGCGGTGCGGGCCGCGCTGGTCGAGCTCGACGTGTCCGGCATGACGGTGACGGAAGTCTCGGGCTACGGCCGCCAGAAAGGGCACACCGAGACCTATCGCGGCGCCGAGTACAAGGTCGATTTCGTCCCCAAGCTCAAGATCGAGATCGCAACGCGAGAGGAGCTGGCCGACCAGATCATCGCGGCAATCACTGCGAGCGCGCGTACCGGGCAGATCGGCGACGGCAAGATCCTGGTCACTCCGATCGAGCAGGCCATCCGCATCAGGACTGGGGAAACCGGCGAGGACGCACTCTGATCCCTTCGCCGCAGAACCACTTTTTTCCGGCATTCGAACTCGAACAAATCGGACAGCCACAATGAAATGGAACGCAAGCCGATCCACGTGCCTCGCCGTGCTCGCCAGCGCTCTGATGCCGGCAGGCGTCGCGGTCGCCCAGACCACGCCGGCCATTGCCCCCGTCGCCGACAAGGGCGACGCGGCCTGGATGCTGGTCGCAACCGCGCTCGTGCTGCTGATGACGGTGCCGGGCCTCGCCCTCTTCTATGGCGGGCTGGTCCGATCGAAGAACATGCTCTCGGTGCTGATGCAGGTGCTCTACTCGCTGTCGGTCGTCGCGGTGATCTGGGTGCTCTACGGCTACAGCCTCGCCTTTACCGACGGCGGCAATCTCAATGCCTTCGTCGGCGGGCTCGACAAGGCGTTGCTCAGAGGCGTGACGGTCGAATCGCTGGCCGAGACTTTCACCAAGGGCGTTTTCATCCCCGAGTACGCCTTCATCGCCTTCCAGCTCACCTTCGCCGCCATCACACCTGCGCTCATCGTCGGGGCCGTTGCCGAGCGCATCCGCTTCCAGGCGCTCGCCCTGTTCCTGCCGCTGTGGGTGACGTTCGTCTACGTGCCCGTCGCCCACATGGTCTGGTTCTGGGGCGGCCCGAGCGCGTTCGGCGCACCCGCCGGCTTCCTCTTCTCGATGGGCGCGATCGACTTTGCGGGCGGTACGGTCGTGCACATCAACGCTGGCGTCGCCGGACTCGTCGGCGCGCTACTGGTTGGCAGGCGCCTGGGTTTCCGCCACGAGCTGATGGTGCCGCATTCGCTGACGATGACGCTGCTGGGAGCCGGGCTGCTCTGGGTCGGCTGGCTCGGCTTCAATGCGGGATCCGCGCTCGAAGCGTCCGGCGGAGCGGCGCTCGCCCTCATCAATACGATCGTCGCGCCGGCAGGTGCTGCCCTCGGGTGGCTCGCAGCCGAATGCCTGGGCCGGCACAAGCCGAGCCTGCTCGGCGCCATCACCGGCGCCGTCGCGGGTCTCGTCGCGGTGACGCCAGCCGCCGGCTATGCCTCGCCTTGCGGGGCGATCGTGCTCGGCCTGATCGCAGGGGCCGTCTGCTATTGGGCCTGCACCACACTGAAGAATCGCCTCGGCTATGACGACTCCCTCGACGTCTTCGGGGTGCATGGCATCGGCGGGATCGTCGGTGCCATCGGAACCGGGATCGTCGCTTCGCCCGCGCTCGGCGGCACCGGCATCTTCGACTATGCGGCGGGCGCGGTTGGCGACTACTCGATCGCGTCCCAGGTCTTGATCCAGTCGAAGGCCGTGCTCGTCACCATCCTGTGGTCGGCCATCGGCTCCGCAATCCTCCTGAAACTCGTCGACCGGGTGGTCGGACTGCGAGCCGACAACGACCAGGAGCGCGAAGGCCTCGATCTTTCGGATCATGGCGAGCGTGCTTACAACGTGTGAGCGAAAGCAAACTAGCGAGCTTCCGGGGCGGCGCGCGACTTGCGCGGACAGCCGGTCTCCCCTGCGGGCGCCAAGCACAGCGGCGCTGCCCCGGAACCCAGAATCTCCAGCCGGACAGGCACGCGACGCGCTATGATCGCGCCAGCAACAACGATCAGCGCGAGCCTGCCGACATGACCGAACAAGCCGCCCAGGACGTCCTCGCCCGCAACATCCAGTCGCCGTTCCCCCGTCTGCGAGCCCTGCTCGAAGGCATCCAGCCGGGAGCGAGCGCGATCGACATGACGATCGGCGAGCCGCGGCACGCCGCGCCCGCGTTGATGATGCAGAAGCTCGTCGAGGCTTCCGCCGAGTTCGGCAAGTATCCGCCCATCATCGGCACGCTGGAGTTGCGGCAAGCGATCGCCCATTGGATCGGACGTCGGTACGGCCTTGTCGGCCGGATCGATCCGGAGAGCCACGTGCACCCCTTGTGCGGCTCGCGCGAAGGGTTGTTCTCGGCGATGTTCCCCGCCATCGACCGGCGCGCGCGTCTCGAGAAACCCGCCGCGCTGATCCCCAATCCGTTCTATCAGGCCTATATCGCGGCAACGCTCGCGGCAGGCGCCGAGCCGATCTTCCTGCCGGCCCACCGCCGCATCGGGTTCCTGCCCGATCTCGATCGGCTCGAGGCCGACCGGGCGCTCCTGGAGCGCACCGTCGCCTGCTACCTCTGCTCGCCATCGAATCCGCAAGGGGCGGTCGCGAGTGCCGACTACCTCGAGCGCGCCATCCGGCTCGCGCGCCGCCACGACATCATGCTGTTCGCGGATGAATGCTATTCCGAGATCTACCCGAGCGTGCCACCGCCGGGGGCGCTCCAGGTCGCGCTCGAGCGGACCGGCTCGCTCGACAACGTCATCGTCTTCAACTCGCTGTCGAAACGCTCGAACCTCGCCGGACTGCGCTCGGGCTTCTGTGCGGGCGACCCCGCCTTCATCAAGCGGCTCGCCCAGTTCCGCAATGTGGCAGCGCCGCAAATGCCGATCCCGATCATGGCGGCGAGCACGGCCATATGGAGCGAGGAGAGCCATGTGGTGGAGAGCCGCCGGCTCTATCAGCAGAAATTCACGATGGCCCGCGAGATCCTCGGCAACCGGCTGCCGGGGGGCGGTCCCCAGGGCGGCTTCTTCCTCTGGCTCGACGTGTCCCGGATTGGCGGCGGCGAGCAGGCTTCGGTAACCCTGTGGCAACGTTCGGGTGTCAGGGTGCTGCCTGGCGCCTATCTCACGCATGCGAGCGGAGATGCCGAGGATCCAGGCAAGGACTATGTCCGGATCGCACTCGTGCATGATCTCGCAACGACCGAGGAGGCGCTCAGGCGTTTGTCCGTAGCCGTTGAGTAGAGTATCGAGTCACGTGCCGATCGAAGCTTTCAGCACAGGGCGATCGAGTGCCGGACTGCTCCCGACCTCGGTCGAGAACGGCCTGATGTCCCTGCTCGCCCGCGGCAGCGGCGTGATCCTGCTCGGCATCGCCGCCGCGGCCTGGCTCGCCCTCATCACCTGGTCGGCAACCGATCCCGCGCTCGTCGACAATGCCGGCGCCCGATCCCGCAATCTGCTGGGGCCGGGCGGCGCGTTCGGCTCCGACTTGTTGATGCAGAGCCTTGGGCTGAGCGCAACCATTCTGCTGTTCGCGCCGTGCTTCTGGGGTCTGGAGCTGTTCTCGCGCGAGCGGATCGAGCGGTTTCGCCAGCGGCTGCTGATCTGGCCGCTGTCGGCCTTGCTGTTTGCGACCGCGCTCGCTGCCTTGCCGGTGCCCTCGGCCTGGCCGCTCGACCATGGCTTCGGCGGCATCCTCGGTGACATGCTGTTCCAGCTCATCCGCCAGCCGGCCGCGGCCCTCGATCCCCGGATCGCCTCGCCGATCGCGCTGGTGCTGTTGACGGCATCGGGATTTCTTGCGCTCGCCCTTTCGCTCGACATCGATGCGAAATCCCTGAAGCACGGACTTTCCCGGCGCGAGCTCGAGGTCGAGATCGAGCCGGCTCTGGCCGACCTCGAGCCCGCGCCGCGGACTGCGCCCGCCGGGCCTGCATTGGCCGGGACACCGGCTCCGCTGGCGCCCGCACCTTCCGCCCCCGTCTTCGAGCGCGTCGATCCGCGCGCCGAGCCCCCGCAGCGCCGGACCGTACTCGGCCTCGATCTGCCTGAGGACGGCGATCCCGACGACCCGCTGCTTGCCGATACCGACGATGAGGAAACCGACCTGATCGCGCCGCGTGACGATGAGAGCCTCAGAATGGCGCGGCGCTTCGCACCCGACCAGTCTTCGCGGAGCCTCGAGGAGGCGCTTGAGCACGAGCTGTCCCCGCCACGGCCGGACCCGCCGCCGCGCGTCGCCCCGGCCGAGCCGGCAGCCGAGAGCGAGCCTTCGCGCCGCCGGGCCGCTCCAGAGCTGCGGCTGCCTTCGCTCAACATGCTGAACCGCTCGCACGCGGGCAGATCCGGCTCGGGGCTCGATCAGGTGGTGCTGCGCGGCAATGCGCGCCTGCTGGAAGACGCGCTCGCCGAGTTCGGCATCGCCGGGCGAATCGCCGGCACCAAGCCGGGCCCAGTCGTCACGCTGTTCGAGCTCGAGCCGGAGCGCACGGTCAAGGTCTCGCGCGTGATCGCGCTCGGCGACGAAATCGCCCGCGCCATGGGAGCGGGATCGGTGCGCGTGGCAGCGCTGCCTGGCCGCAGCACGATCGGGATCGAGATACCAAACGCCCGGCCGGACGAAATCGGTTTGCGGGAGCTGCTGGAAACGGATGCCTTCCGGCGGACAGCAGCCCAGCTGCCACTTGCCATCGGTCGCGCGAGCGACGGCGAGCCGGTCGTGCTCGACCTCGCGCGCTTGGCGGGCCTGCTGGTTGCGGGCGCCCCGGGCTCGGGCAAGGCTTCGGGCGTCAGCAGCATGCTGCTTTCGCTGCTGTTCCGCCTCGCTCCATCCGAGCTGCGGCTGATCCTGATCGACCCGCGCATGCTGGAATTCGCTGCCTTGAGCGGCCTGCCGCATCTGCTGACGCCCGTCATCAGCGAGGCCTCGAAAGCAGCGGCGGCGCTCGACTGGGCCGGCAAGGAAGTGGACGAGCGCCAGAAGCGCATGTCGATGCTCAACGTGCGCAGCATCGAAACCTACAACAACGCGATCGAGAACGCCCGCCGCCAGGGTCTCAGCCTCAACCGGCGCGTCCAGACCGGCTTCGACCGGCGCACCGGCGAGCCGCTCTATGAAAGCGAGGCGCTGAGCGCGGAGCCAATGCCATTCATCGTCATCGTTATCGAGGAGATGGCTGAACTGATGCGCGCACACGGGCGCGAGCTGGAAAGCGCCTTGCACCGGCTTTCCAAAGGTGGGCGTGCTGCCGGCATTCATATCATCGCCGCGACCCAGCGACCGAGCGCGGACGTGGTGACGGATGCCGTGCGCGAGCATCTGCCGGCCCGCATCTGCTATCGGGTCTCGTCGCGGACGGACAGCCGTATCGTGCTTGGCACGGCCGGTGCCGAGCAATTGCTGGGATCGGGCGATCTCCTGCTCGCGCAAGGCCCGGGCGAGGCCGTGCGGGTGCATGGGCCCTACGTCTCGGAGGAGGAGGTCGAGCAGGTCGCCGCCGACCTCGCCCGCCAGCTGCGTCCGGTGTTCGTGCCCGAGGTCACGGCAAATGCGCGCCCGGAGCCGTTCACGCCGCCAGCAGCGCCGGGCTCGCTCGAGGATGGCATCTACGAGCGGGCGCTCGCGCTCTACATGCGCGACCAGCGGGTGAGTGCCGGGCAATTGCGCCGGCGCCTCGCGATCGACCTGCAACGCGCCGACGAGCTGCTCGCCCGATTGCGCCAAGACGTGCGCTGAGGCGACGCGTGAGGTATGCTCGACATCCAGTGCAATTCGCTCGAGGGTCGCCGTGGATGAGAGAGCGCTGAGAGACTACTTGCGTGCCATGTATCCCATTGAGGACGAGGCTTGCGAGTCGAAGGAATTCAAGCATCTAAAGAGCGCATGGAGCAGCAGGCAGGGCGATGATGTGGAGACTTACGTCTCGGCCATCGCTAACATGCGCGGAGGGCACTTGGTTCTTGGCGTCAAGGATCGGACACTAGACATCGTGGGCATTCAAGAATTTGGCGATTATTCGATCGACAACGCCCGCTACCGTCTTGCAGGCCGATGCTCTCATCTCAACTCGGAAAAACTCAGGGTCGAATCGCTCACGGCGGATGATACCGGCAAGACCGTGTGGGTCATTCATGTGCCGCAGCATGAGCCGCGCTTGCCCGTCTATGCCCATGGCAAGCCGTGGCAGCGGGTTGGCGACTCGCTGGTCCCAATGCGGCCAGAGAGACTGAAAGCCATACTGTTGGAAATGATTGATCTCGTGGACTGGTCCGCCGTTACCGTCGAGCCGGCCACGGTATCCGATTTGGACGATGCGGCACTCGCCGTCGCCCGCAACAAGTTCAAAGAGAGAAAAGCCAATCAGTCTTGGAAGGACGAAGTCGACGCCTGGGACGCGATCACGTTCTTGGATAAGGCGAAGCTGGCATCCGACGGCAAGCTGACGCGCGCTGCACTTTTGCTTTTGGCAAAACCTCAAGCGACTCGGTTCTTGAACCCTTGCCCTGCACAGATTACTTGGAAGTTGGAGGCTGACGACCGCACGTATGAGCACTTCGGACCTCCATTCATTCTGAACACCACGGAAGTGATGAGGCGCATACGGAACGTCCCTCAGCGGTTGTTCCCGACCAACCAACTCCTGGCCGTCGAAATCCAGAAGTATGATACTCATACAATATTGGAGGCGTTGCACAATTGCATTGCACACCAGGACTACGAGCGGCAGGAACGCATTCTGATAACGGAAATGCCGGGTCGCTTGATATTCGAGAATGCTGGGGCGTTCTTTGATGGAGTTGCGGAAGATTATTTCCAAGGCACTCGAACACCGCGCCGCTATCGCAACCCATGGCTGGCCCATGCTATGGTGGAAGTGAATATGATCGACACAGTTGGCTATGGCATTCACAGAATGACGAAGTCGCAACGCGGTAGATATCTGCCGCTCCCAGACTACCGCCGGTCGACTGCATCCACTGTGGTACTCGAGGTTCTCGGTCGCCCGATCGACGAGAGATATTCGCAATTGCTGCTGGAACGTAGCGATCTAAACCTCGACACCGTAATTTTGTTGGATCGAGTTCAGAAGGGTTTGCCTATCGCGGATACCGCTATAGTGCGACTGCGCCGCGATGGGTTGATCGAGGGAAGAAAGCCAAATTTCCACGTCTCGGCGCCGGTTGCGGTTGCGACGGAGACAGAGACAGATTACACTCGCAACAAAGGTGTTGGTAAAACGCCGCTGAAGCAGGTTGTGCTAACCCATCTCGGTCGTTTCAAGACTTCGACACGACCAAAGCTGAACGATTTGATCACACCGATGCTTCCTCTTAATCTAAGCAGAGAGCAGAAAGTGACGAGGGTAAAAAACCTGCTGCTTGAAATGCGCAGCAAGGATCGGAGCATCGTCTCGGAAGGGCGAGGACCAGGTGCGATCTGGAGGTTGGCCGAGTAGGCTGAACCCTATTGTTAGCCTACTTAGACGACTCCTCAGCCGAGCCTTCGCGCAAAAAATTGCATTATTTTCCTTTAAGAACATAGGTTTGTATAAAAAGAAGGTCGGCCGATTTTAGCCTACTCTCAAACCCGCTTCAACCCGGACGGCAGGTGGCAAATGTCGGTGAGGTCACCAGAGAAACGCGCTGCGGACCAAACCACGCAGCGCTGCGGCGAGGCCGTGCGGGTGCATGGGCCCTACGTCTCGGAGGAGGAGGTCGAGCAGGTCGCCGCCGACCTCGCCCGCCAGCTGCGTCCGGTGTTCGTGCCCGAGGTCACGGCAAATGCGAGCCCGGCGCTGCTGGCGGCGTGAACGGCT
>JANNSW010000463.1:0-8411 GCA_031403055.1 Hyphomicrobiaceae bacterium
TGCGATCCTACGAATGCATCACATCACGTCGGAGCCGACTGGTATCTGGGCGGCGGGCAAATCTTTTTGGCTGAAGCATTGGCAGTGGATCATCACTGCATTGCTGGCCTTGATTGCGCTTGTGATCACGCCTATCGGCTGAAGCGTTGGCCCCTATACGAGCGACATTCGCGATGAGCGTTGCCAGCGACGACGCCGCCTTCACCTTCCGGTGATTTCCCCCCATCGCGCCCCATCCAGCTGCTCGACCTCTCCACCCCGAGAAACGCAGCCGACGGACGAGGCGGGATTTGCGGGCGGTTTCCCTTGAGGGAGCGTGTTGCGGCCGATATGAGTGCGGCGATGAAAGTCTCTTTCGATTTCTCGGGCGAAGCCGTGCAGGTGACGGGCGCGAGTCGCGGCATCGGCCTTGGCATCGCGGCAGCGTTCGCGCAGGCCGGTGCGAGCGTCACGATCCTCGCGGAGGACGTGGGCATTCACGCCGCCGCCGCCCGCATCGGCGAGGCCGCCGGGCGCGAGGTTTTGGCGCTCGAAGCCGACATCACCGATGCGGCAGCGGTCGCACGCGCGCTAAACCGCCTCGAGCGGATCGACGTGCTCGTCAACAATGCCGGCATCGAGCGGCTGACCCCGGCCGGCGATCCGCCGGGCGAGACCGACGCAACCTTCCGCCGCATCATCGACATCAATGTGAACGGCAGCTGGAACGTCACCCGCGCCGCCCTGCCCAAAATGCGCGCGGGCGGGCGCATCCTCTTCACCTCCTCGATCTGGGGCAAAACCGCCGAAGCCGGCTTTGCCGCCCATGTGGCGTCCAAGCACGCCCTGCTCGGCCTCACCCGCACGCTCGCCAAGGAGCTCGGCCCCCGCGGCATCCACGTCAACGCGGTCTGTCCCGGCTGGGTCGAAACCGACGCTTCGCTGCGGTCGGCCGGCGTGATGGCGGCGCGCGCTGGAACGAGCGAGGCGGCGGTGATCGCGGGCGTGCTCTCGGGCCAGGCGCTCGGCGGCCTGATGGAGCCCGCGGATGTGGCCGGCCTCTATCTCTATCTGGCCTCGAGCGCGGCCGGCAGCATCACCGGCCAGGCCATATCCATCGACCGCGGAGGGACACTGCAATGACGGGATCGCTGATGGGGCGACGGGCGCTGGTGACGGGTGCCTCCAGGGGCATCGGCGCCGCGATCGCGCTCGCCTTCGCGCGCGCGGGGGCCGACGTTGCGGTCGGCCATTTCCGCGACGGCGAGCAGGCGGGGCGCGTGGTCGAGGCGATCGCCGAAACCGGCCGGCGCGCGGTCGCGATCGAGGCGGACGTGTCACGGGAGGACGACGCGATTGCGCTCGTCGCCGCTGCCGCCGCCTTCCTCGGCGGGCTCGACATTCTCGTCAACAATGCCGGCATTCAGATCGAATCCCGGCTCGTCGATTGCAGCGCCGAGGACTTCGACCGGGTGATCGCCGTCAATCTGCGTGGGCCATTCCTGGTCGGTCGCGAGGCCGCACGCCTGATGCTGCGCTCGGGAACGGACGGGCGCATCATCAACACGGCTTCCGAGCTCGCCTATCTGGGGCACGTGCGCATGAGCGCCTATTGCGCTGCCAAAGGCGGCATCCTCTCGCTCACCCGCACCTGGGCGCGTGAGCTCGCGCCTTCGATCCTCGTCAATGCGATCGCGCCGGGCCCGGTCGATACCGACCTGCTCGACTGGGCCGGGATGAGCGGCGAGCAGCAGCAGCGCGCGCTGGACGACGTTGTGCTCCGCCGGATCGGACAGCCGCACGAGATCGCGGGTGTCGCGGTGTTTCTCGCCGGACCCGGCGCGACCTATGTCACCGGCCAATGCTACGGGGTGAATGGCGGCGCGGTGATGGTGTGAGAGAGCCGATGGATCACGCCGACGTGGCAACCCGGCTCGATCGGCTCGATCGGCTGGCCGCTCAGCTCGACAGCTGCTTCCGCATCCCCTGGCTCGGGGTGCGGTTTGGTTGGGACGCTATCGCAGGTCTCGTCCCCGTGCTCGGCGATCTCGCGACCGCTCTCGTCAGCTTCACGCTGGTGCTGGAGGCGCGCCGGCTGGGGGCGCCGCTGCCGCTGATCGCCCGCATGGTCGGGCACGTGTTGCTCGACGCGCTGATCGGCGCGATCCCGATCATCGGCACTGTTTTCGACGTGCTCTACCGGGCAAACGACATTAATCTGGGCTTGCTGATTCGCCATCTCGGCACCAATCGCGAACGCAACTAGCCATTGCCGGGCGCATCTTCATCGATTGTTCGCCATGTTTGGCGCTCGCTCGATGCGAGCAAGCGTTTGGTGACCGATTCGGGCGTCAAATCGATTCGTACTGGGGTTTGAGAACTGGGAGACGAGCCGATGTCCACGCTCAGCGCCGCGGAGCAGTTGCTGCTGGAGCTCGTCAATCGTGCGCGGCTCGACCCGGCAGGCGAGGCAGCCCGGTTCGGCATCGGGCTCAACTCGGGCATCTCGGGCGCTGCTCTGACGGCGAGCGCCAAGCAGATCCTCGCACCCAACAATCTGCTGAACAATTCAGCCGAGGATCACAGCTCCTGGATGCTCGCCCACGACGTGTTCTCCCACACCGGTGCGGGCAACAGCTCGCCGGGCGAGCGCATGGAGGCGGCTGGCTATGCCTTTTCCGGCGCCTGGACGCGCGGCGAGAACATCGCCTGGCAAGGCACGACCGGCAGCTTCGCCACGGCCGCCTACATCGCCGATGAGCACAGGAGCCTGTTTCTCAGTGCCGGGCACCGCATCAACCTTTTGAATGGCGACTTTCGCGAGGTCGGGCTCGGAGCGGTCGAGGGCCGTTTCAGCTCTGGCGGCACCAATTGGAATGCCCTGATGGTGACCGAGAACTTCGCGCGCTCGGGAACGGATGTTTTTCTCTCGGGCGTTGTGTTCGAAGATTCAGACCGCAACGACTTCTATAGCGTCGGCGAAGGCCAGAACGGGGTCCGGATCGCGGTCGATCATCCCTCGAGCGACGCTGCGGGCTCGACGGCGCTCGCCGGCGGTTACGCGATCGCGGTCGAGGCCGGCGCCATCGAGGTCACGTTCTCGGGCGGTGGCCTCGCCGCTCCGGTCTCGGCGTTGCTGACCATGACCGGCAGCAATGCCAAGGTGGATCTGGTCGATGGCGACATGATCCAGAGCTCGGTCGATATCACGCTCGGCTCCAACGCGGCCGATTTGCGGTTGCTCGGGGTCGCGGCGATCGAGGGCACCGGCAACGAGCTGCGCAATCTCTTGATTGGCGGGACCGGAGCAAACGAGCTTTCGGGCGCCGGCGGCAACGACATGCTGCGGGGCTGCCTCGGCCGCGACACGCTGACGGGGGGCGCGGGCAACGACAAGTTCGACTTCAATGCGACGGCTGAATCGAAACGCGGCAGCGCCCGCGACACCATCACCGACTTCACCGCCGGCGACGACAGGATTGATCTCGCCGGCATCGACGCGAGCAGCAGATCCTCAGGCAACCAGGCGTTCCGCTTCATCGGCACCCAGGGCTTCCACGGCCGGGCCGGCGAGCTGCATATTGTCGACAGCGGCACCGACGTGATCGTATCGGGCGACGTCAATGGTGACCGGCGGGCCGATTTCGAGATCAAGGTGTCAGACGTCGCGAGCCTCGCGGGCACGGATTTCGTGCTCTGAGCACATTTCCGATCGCAAGCACTCCGGCGCAGCTCAATGCCGCGTGTGCTGTTGATCGAGATGGGGCGGGGGAGCGAGGGCCTCCTCGGTGCTGCCCGACAACCGCTCGAGCGCCGGCAGATCCTTGAGCCTCAGTGCGGAATCCGGGCAGGTCTCGATCATGCCTCGTCTTTCGAGCTCCACGAGTGCGTGCTGCAACTCGTCGATGCCCAGCCCCAGGCAGCTGCCGACCATGCCGCATGAAAGCTTGTCGGAGACGAGCGTCGGATCGTGCCCTTCGTAGGCATTGTTGCGGGCGACGACGACGAGGAGCGCGGCGAGTCGACCGACTGCATTCTGCTCGTTGGCCTTCACCAGCGCCGAGCGGACGAAATCGAACTCTGCTGCGATCGCCTGTCGCAGGCGGTCGCGCAAGGCAACATCGGCGAGCACGAGCTGATCGAGGGCAGCGGCGGGAAAGCAAGTGACGTGGGTATCGATGAGCGCGCGTGCCCCGAAAGTGTGGGTCGCCCGATAGCCGAGCCCGACCAGATCGCCAGGCACGGCACATTCGAGAACCCTGCAACCGGCCATCCAGACTGGCTCGTGAATGCACACGGCCCCGGTCTCGACCCGGAAAAACGCGGTCCTGGGCTCGCCTGCCGCAAACAGAATGTCGCCTCGCAGCAGAGCGCGGCATTGCAAACCGGGCTGAAGCCATCGCGCCTCGAAGGCGGCGGCCGGCTTCGGCGATTCGATCGATTTGCCAGGTTGTGGCGCGTTACGCGGTACAACGCCTACTGTCATGACACACAATCTCCACAGGCTTTCTCGTATATATCATTTTCGCTTGCATTGTGCCATAAAAATCACACAATGCCGTGAAGGCGACCTCTCCCCGGCAGCACCGCGCCGTCTCGACCCGAGCGCCGGTTTGCCCTATGCGAGGGCCCATGCCCCATCCCCTCCGCGGCCTCAATCGCTTCAAGCTCGGCATCTTCTCGACCAATGCCGACGGTGGTCTCGCGATTACAACGGTCGAGGAGCGCTGGCGTTCCTCCTGGGCGGACAATCTTGCGGCGGCGCGTCTCGCCGACGAGGCCGGACTCGAGTTCGTGCTGCCGATCGCCCGCTGGAAGGGTTTTGGCGGGGCGACGCACGTGCGCGAGCACTCCTTCGAGACCTTCACCTGGGCAGCCGGGCTCGCTGCTGCAACCTCACGCATTGCCCTCTTCATGACCGTGCACGTGCCGCTCGTGCATCCGCTCTATGCCGCCAAGGCGCTGGCGACCGTCGACCACATTTCGAACGGACGTGCCGGGCTCAACATCGTCTGCGGTTGGAACCCGGCCGAGCTTGCCATGTTCGGCGTCGCGCTCCATGACGATGCCTACGGCCAGGCTGGCGAATGGATCACGATCCTGGATCAGGCCTACGCCTCGGACCAGCCCTTCGATTTCGCGGGCCGCTACTATTCGTTGAAGGGCGCCGTCAGCCGGCCCGCGAGCCTGCAGCGTCCCAGGCCCCTCACCATGAACGCCGCGTTCGGCCCGCCCGGGCGCGACTTTGCCGCGCGCTATTGTGACTTCCTGTTCTCCACGTTCAGCGAGATCGCCGACGGCGCCAGGCACGTCGCCGACATCGGGACCCGCGCGGCAAGCCATGGCCGCGAGGTGCCGGTCTGCACGGTTGCCCACGTCGTCTGCCGGGAGACGCAAGCGGAAGCCGAGGCCTACTACAACCACTACGCGGTCGAGCGCGCCGACCATGCCGCCGTCGACATCCACATGGCCGGCAAGAAGGCGTTCGCGCACTCGCACGATGCGGCAGCGTTCGACCTCTACCGCCAGCGTTTCGCGGGTGGCGCGGGCACCTATCCGCTGATCGGCACGCCGGAGCGCATCGTCGAGGACCTGATCCGGATCGCCGATGCCGGCTACGCGGGCGCGGCCCTCTCCTTCGTCAATTACACCGACGAGCTGCCCTTCTTTTTGGCGCGGGTTCTGCCTTTGATGCGGGAGGCGGGGCTCAGGGTGGACTCGGCAAGCTGAGCTTGTCGTAGAGGACGACACCGGCCTGCAGCTTTGGCAGCAGTTTCAACCGCTGGACGTATGCGCGATCGGCGGTGACAAGCGTCGCTGCCTCGCGCTGCGCCAGTGCATGAAAAACTGCATCGTTCAACCACGGCTTCGTGCGGGGATTTGGGGACACTTTCTCAGCGATTGACGCTGATTCTTTGAGCAGTGCGGCGTCAGGGTTGATCAATGTGATAATGCCGTTAGTGGTTAACTCCAAAAATCTTTCCAATTTACGGTGCAGTAATCGCGACCGAAAGCCCTTGCGTACAAGTGCAATGGTCACCTCGTAGATCAAGATCGATGGTGCGATGAGCTGACATCTTCCAGCACCTGCAGCATTCAGCAGCGCAAGTGTTGTGCCGCTGCCCTTCTCGCGCGCGAAGGCCTTGGTCACTACAGATGAATCCACGACAAAACGCATAAGTGACCGTTAGAAGTCCTCATCCCGGATGATCCGAATGATTTCTTCAGCGCTCGTTGCCACAGGGGCCTTTGTCGGCTTGATGCTGGCAATAATAGCCAAACGCTTTCGAATCTCCTCCTCGCTCAGCGGTCGTTGAGGCACGCCACCGGTAACAGGTTCTCTCACGTTGCTGACTGCTGTTTCCGGCAAGCTGTCGGGGTGTTCGTGTTCGGTGTGAGTCGCTTGCGCAACCTCACTGACGCTGACTCGCACGTGCTCGCTCTCGGCTCTTCCCGCGCAACCCAGACGCTTCCGCAAAGTGACAGGCAGCTCGCCAACCTTGATAACTGTGCTCGACAATTCGATCTCCTGATCGCCACCACGCGACAGGCAGCGCTTAACCCTTATCACACTCCACCATATCGATGCGCCTCACTCTGATGGCACGGTGCGTGCCTTCACGGCTTGCAACGACGAGGCCGGCAGGCATTCCCCATGCTCGACCCCACCCGCGCGACCCTTCGCTTCCAGCTCGACAGCGGTCGCACCATGGCCGCGCTGTGGCTATCGCTCGGCTCGGTCGCGGTTGCCGAGGCAGCGGCGCGGGCCAAGCCCGATGCCGTCGTGTTCGACCTCCAGCATGGGCTCTGGGAGCGACAGGGGCTCGAAGCCGCGATCGGCCTGATGCCGCCCGGGATTGGGATCTGGGTCCGGGTTGGCGAGAACAGCGAGGCAGCCATCTCGATGGCGCTCGATGCGGGCGCCGAAGGGGTGATCGTGCCGCTGGTGGAGACCGGCAAGCAGGCCCGGCGCGCGGTTGCGGCCTGCCGGTTTCCGCCGCACGGCATCCGCTCGGGCGGCGGCGTGCGACCGCTGTCTGGCTTCAACCGCTATTTCGAGCTGGCCGGTCGCCGCACGGTCATCGCCGTCATGATCGAGACCGCACGCGGCGTCCGCAATGCCCGCAAGATCGCCCGCACGGACGGCCTCGACATGGTCTTCATCGGCACGGGCGACCTCGCGATCTCGCTCGGTGAGCTCCCGGCCTTCGGGTTGCCCGTGTTGCGCGCCTGCGCCAAGGTCCATGAGGTCTGCAAGCAGCGGTTCCTGCCTTGCGGGATCTTCACGCCGAGCCCGGAGATGGCGACGCTGCGCACCGGCCACGGCTACCGCATGGTGGTCGCCGGCAACGACATCGACGTGGTGCACAAGGGCTTTGCCGCGGCGGTCGAGGCGTTCCGTACCCTATCGCAAGTAGCGGCAAAGTGATGTAGGGTCCAGTCATGCTCGACCAACTGCTAGCCGTCATCCGAGTTCGCGCCGATTGGGACGCGGACGCGTCCGTATGGGTCGCCGAGAGCCCCGACGTTCCGGGCCTCGCCACCGAGGCCGACACGCTCGAGGCGCTGCAGGCCAAGTTGCCCGCGATGATCGACGATCTGATCGAGGCAGAGCACACGAGCTAATGATCCACCCGGAGCCCCGCCCATGTCCGCCGATAGCGTCCTCGAGAAGCTCGCCAAGCACCTTGTCAGCGGCAAGATCCGCATTATCGACCTGACGCAGACGCTGAAGGCGTCGACGCCCGTCATCCAGTTGCCGCCCCCGTTCGCCCAGTCCAAGCCCTTCGAGAAGACGCTGATCTCGCGCTACGACGACAAGGGGCCGGCCTGGTACTGGAACAACATCTCCATGGGCGAGCACACGGGCACCCACTTCGATGCGCCGATCCACTGGGTGACCGGCAAGGATAACGAGAACGGCGCGACCGATACCATTCCCCCTCGGCAGTTCATCGCCCCTGCCGTCGTGATCGACTGCTCGAAGGAAGCGAAAAAGGACGAGCGCTTCATCTTCACCCCCGCCCATATCCGGGCTTTCGAGGAGGAGCATGGCAAGATCCCGGCCGGATGCTGGGTGCTGCTGCGTACCGACTGGTCGAAGCGGAAGGACCCGGCCAAGTTCCTGAATGCCAAGGAGGACGGGCCCCACACGCCCGGCCCCAACGCCGACGCCATCCGCTTCCTGATCGAGAAACGCGACATCCTCGGCTGGGGCGTGGAGGCCGTCGGCACCGACCACGGCCAGGCCTTCGGCTTCGAGCCGCCGTTCCCGGCCCATAGCCTGATGCATGGCGCCGGCAAGCTCGGGCTGGCGTCACTCACCAACCTTGACGAGCTGCCGGCAACAGGCGCGATCCTGATCGCAGCGCCTTTGAAGATCGAGAATGGCACCGGCAGCCCATTGCGCGTGCTGGCGCTGGTGGCCGGCG
>JANNSW010000464.1:0-12441 GCA_031403055.1 Hyphomicrobiaceae bacterium
CGCTGGAGGTGTGGAGCCGGATGCTGGCGTCGGTCAGCCGCGTCTACCAGCGCGGGTATTCCGAAGGCGCGGGAGCGGTGAAGGCGTAGGCTGGCGCTGAGGCCGGTCCTTCACCGGCCGAAGCCCAGCGTCGCACATGCTGGGCTTCGCGACAGCTCAGCCCAGCCTACAGGAGGCGCACCGCGGGCAGGTCGCCCAGCTCACAGCAAAAGAAAGTCCTCGACGGTCAACTCCGGCACGCCTTCGAGCACGGCCGTGCGCACGAGCCCGTGCGCCGTGCCCGTCCCATCCGCGTCGAAGTAGAGCCGCCCGGTGCCGGCGTCGAAAACGAGCTGAGCGAAGGCGAGCGTGGCAGCTGGCGCCGCGCCGCCGAGGGGGATGTTGACGAGGTTGTCGGCGGTGAAGGAGCGGGTCGCTGCATCGTTGTCGAGCCAGACATACCCAGCAATCAGCTTGTCCTCGCCCGGCTCGAAGTCGGTGATCGTCGCCCGGCTGCCGAGATGCCGAAGCCAGAACCAATCACCGCCGGTCCCGCCGGATACGAGGCTGCGGTCCCGGCCTAAGATGACATGGTCATTCCCGGAGCCGCCAAAGACGATGTCGTTGCCGAAGCCACCCTCGAGCCAGTCGTCGCCCGCCCCGCCGGACAGCGTGTCGTGGTCGCGCCGCGTGAACCGGGTTGGAGCGCCTTCATCCCCGTAGAGCTCGTCATTGCCCGCCCCGCCCATGAGCCTGTCCGAGCCGCCCCGGCCATAGGCGTAGTCGTCCCCCCGACCGCAGATGATCACATCATTGCCCCCCGGGGCGAACGGGTAGTCATCGCTTCCGTCGCCTTCGAGGTGATCGTCGCCGGTCCCACCGTAGATCAAATCACGGTCGCCACCGCCAATGATGCTGTCATTGCCAGCCCCAGCCTCGATCGTATCGTCGCCTGCGCCTGCGTAGACGTCGTCGGCTCCATCGCCGCAGAAGATGCGGTCGTTTCCGGCCTCACCCCTGATGTCGTCGCTTCCTGCGCCGGAAACGATGAGGTCGGCAAATGCGCTACCTGTGAGTCTGTCATCCGCGGGGGTTCCGACGATCTTGCGACGTGCCAATGTCATAGCTCCGGAAGACAGCGACTAGCTGAAAATTTCAATCATGCTCGCGCTCAGCTCACTGACTATGTTAAACGCTACTTGAAAAGCAATTGTTAACAACCCAGAAATCGCGTTCGATCGTTGCTTGTCGTTTCTATTCGATGAGCGCGAACAATATTGAGCATCGATTTGATTTCCCATCTCTGCGCGCGAGAGAACCGGAAAGCCGTTTCGACATCAGCTGGGTCGCGACGCCAGCACTGACGGCGTCGCGCTGGAATTGCCGAGCTTCACCGACGGCCGCGCGTTCAGCCAGGCCAGCGTGCTGCGCGGCTATCCGATTGGCGCGGGCGAGGCGAAGATGTAGGCTGGCGCTGAGGCCGGTCCTTCACCGGCCGAAGCCCAGCGTCCCACATGCTGGGCTTCGCGAAGGGCTCAGCCCAGCCTACAGTATCGGTGCGGGGCCAATCCCGAGGAGGCGAGCCATGCGCGTGATCGACGGGAACGAGGTGCACAGGATCGCCGACTGGGGCCAGCTCGTCGACGCGCTGACCGCCATGTACCGTAACGGCGTCGACGCGCTCGAGCGCTCGATCCTGACCCAGCCGGCGCCGGGCGGCGGGGAGAACGACTGCCTGATCCAGACCGCCTGGATGCGCGACAAGGCGTTCGGCCTCAAGATCGCCAACGTGTTTCCAGGCAACGTCAAGCTCGGCAAGCCGAGCGTGGTCGGGCTCTATGTCCTGTTCGACGGGGCGACCGGCGAGCCGACGGCCGTGATCGACGGGGTCGCGGAGACCTTCTTCAAGACGGCGGCCAATTCGGCGGTTGCCTCGAGCCTGCTCGCCCGCAACGACGCGAGCGTGCTGCTGATGATGGGGGCAGGCCGGCTCGCGCCCTATCTGATCGCGGCGCACGCTTCCGTCCGTCCGATCTCGCGGGTGCTGATCTGGAACCGGACGCGGGCGAACGCCGAAGCGCTGGCGGCGCGGCTCGACCGGCCGGGGTTGTCAGTTGTTGTCGCCGATGACCCGGCCGTCGCCGCCAGGACAGCCGACATCGTCAGCTGCGCCACCTATGCGACCGAGCCGATCCTGCAGGGCGCGTGGTTGCGCCCCGGCGCCCATGTGGACCTGGTCGGTGGCTACGCACCCCATTTCCGCGAGGCGGACGGGCAAGCCGTGCGGCGGGCCGGCGGCCGGCTGTTCGTCGATTCGCGCCCATCGACGGTCGGCGTTTGCGGCGACGTGATCGGGCCCATGACCGAGGGCGTGCTCGCCGGGGACGGGATCACCGACCTGTTCGAGCTGGCGAGCGGCAAGCGCCCCGGCCGGCAGGCCGAAAGCGAGATCACCGTCTTCAAATCGGGCGGCGGCGGCCACGAGGATCTGGCGGCCGCACTCGCGCTCGTCGAGCGGGCGGCGCGTTGACGGCAACGGTGTCAGGCACCCTCTGCCGCGGGCCGCGAGAAGGTAACGCTTCGCCAGTGCCTGACACCGTGGACAGAGCCACTCACCCTCGTCAGCAGATCACGAAATCGTCGACCGCCAGCTCAGTCACGCCCTCGAGCACGGCCATGCGCACGAGGCCGTGGGTCGCCCCCGTCCCCTCGGCATCGAGATAGAGGCGCCCGGTGTCGGCTTCGAAGGGCAGCAGGCAAGACAGAGGTGGCAGGGACTTGCCAACTCGGTTCATAACTCCGGCTCATCGATCGCAGCAGATTTCTTGCTTTTCTATGAGGCCAGATGTCGCCTACTCATTCCCAGAGTCGAGAATGGGAGGCACATCATGACCAGCGGGGAAGCGGCACGGCCGGATCGGACGGCGCTCGGCGTAGGCATCATCCTCGCCTCGGTCCTGGCCATGGCCTTCGCGGATGCCGTGGTGAAACTGGTCAGCGCCGACCTCACAGTCTGGCAAGTCTACGTAGCCCGCTCGCTCGTGGCGATCCCAATCCTGATCACGCTCATGCTCTCCACAGGCGTGGGGCTCAAACCAAACGCACCGGTCTGGGCCTATGTCCGGGGTCTGCTCCTCGTGCTCATGTGGCTCGCCTACTATGCCTCGCTCCCCGTCCTCAGCCTGTCGGTTGCAGCTGTTGCCCTCTACACCTCACCGATCATCATCGCACTGCTCTCGGCCGCGATGATCGCAGAGCCGGTAAGTCTTCGCCAGTGGGGCGGCGTCGTGCTTGGATTCCTCGGGGTGATCGCCATACTGAAACCGGGAACGGAAGCTTTCTCGTGGCTCACCCTGCTGCCTGTGCTCGGCGCCGTGCTCTACGCTGTCGCGATGGTGCTCACGCGTAGCAAGTGTCGGGAGGAGGCTCCACTCGCATTGTCCTTGGCGCTCAACGTATCGTTGCTGGTGACAGGACTGGTCGCCACAGGCGTGCTCTCGGTCCTTGGGCTGAGCGAGCTGACGAAGTCAGCCTATCCATTCCTGCTCGGCGACTGGGCCCAGATGGGGTTGCAGGAATGGGGACTGATGGCGTTTCTGGGGGCCCTGATGGCTGCCTACAGCGTAGGGGTCGCGCGTGCCTATCAGATCGCCGCGCCGTCGATCGTCGCGACCTTCGACTATGCATATCTGGTATCGGCGGCTCTTTGGGGGTACGTGTTCTTTGCCGAGATGCCCGATCCGCTCACGGTTGCAGGTATGATTCTGATTACTGCGGCCGGCTTGTTGGTGGTAGTGCCCGGCTCAAAGCAGGCCAAAAGCACTGAGGCCGTCAAAACTTGAAAATCAGCGCGTTGCGAGATTCCTGATGTATGCGCCACGGCTCGCCCCATTCAACCGCGCCCCAACTCAAGCCGTGCCGCCGCCCGCCTTGCCGCCCTGGCCCCGCAACGTCGACTGCGCCGCGGCCAACCGTGCAACCGGCACCCGGAACGGCGAGCAGGAGACGTAGTCGAGGCCGACCTCGTCGCAGAAGGCGATCGAGCGGGGGTCGCCGCCATGCTCACCGCAAATGCCGAGCTTGATGGCCGGCCGGGTTTTGCGGCCGCGCTCGCAGGCGATCGCGACCAGCTCGCCCACGCCCTCGGTGTCCATGGTGACGAAGGGGTCGTGCTCGATGATGCCCTTACGGGTGTAGGCGGCCAGAATCGGCGCCGCGTCGTCGCGCGAAAGGCCCAGCACCGTCTGCGTCAGGTCGTTGGTGCCGAAGGAGAAGAATTCGGCGGTGCGCGCGATCTCGCCCGCCCGCAGCGCCGCTCGCGGCAGCTCGATCATGGTGCCGATCTGGTAGCTGATTTTCTCGCCACGCTCTTTCTCCACGTCTCTCGCCGTGCGCGCGATCACGTCGCGCAGCATATCGAGCTCCTGCACGAAGCCGACCAGCGGGATCATCACTTCCGGCACCACCGGCTTGCCGGTCGAGCGGCCCGCCTCGATCGCTGCCTCGAAGATGGCACGCGCCTGCATCTCGGTGATCTCGGGGTAGGCAAGCCCGAGCCGGCAGCCGCGGAAGCCGAGCATCGGGTTGAACTCGTGCAGCTCGTCGACGCGCTCGCGCAACTTCCGCGACTCGATGCCGAGCGCGGCCGCAACCTCGGCGATCTCCGCATCCTCGTGCGGCAGGAACTCGTGCAGCGGCGGATCGAGCAGGCGGATGGTGACGGGAAGCCCCGCCATGATCTCGAACAGCTCGACGAAATCGCGCCGCTGCATCGGCAGGATCTTGGCGAGCGCCGCACGTCTGCCCGTCTCCGATTCCGCACAGATCATCTCGCGCACGGCGAGGATGCGGCCGGCCTCGAAGAACATGTGCTCGGTGCGGCACAGCCCGATGCCTTCGGCCCCGAACTGGCGCGCCTGGCGGGCATCGCGTGGCGTCTCGGCGTTCGCCCGCACGCGCATGCGCCTGAAGCCGTCGGCCCAGCTCATCAGCGTCGAGAAATCGCCCGACAGCTCGGGCTGGCGCATCGGCACACGACCGAGCAGCACTTGCCCGGTCGAGCCGTCGATCGTCAGCACATCGCCGGCTTTGACCCGGTGGCCGCCCGCCGTCATCACGCCGGCCGCCTGATCGATCCTGAGGCTGCCCGCTCCCGAGACGCAAGGGCGTCCCATGCCGCGCGCGACGACGGCGGCGTGGCTCGTCATGCCGCCGCGCGTGGTCAGGATGCCAACCGCGGCATGCATGCCGTGGATGTCCTCCGGGCTCGTCTCGGTGCGTACCAGCAGCACCTCGCGTCCCTGCGCCTTGGCGTGCTCGGCCTCGTCGGCCGTGAACACCACCTCGCCCGAGGCCGCGCCCGGCGACGCGGGCAGGCCGGAGGCGATCACCGTGCGAGGCGCACTGGGATCGATGGTCGGATGGAGCAGCTGATCGAGGGATTGCGGCTCGATCCGCATCACCGCTTGCTCGCGCGAGATCACCCCTTCCTCGGCCAGATCGACGGCGATCTTCAGGGCGGCGCTGGTCGTGCGCTTGCCCGAGCGGGTCTGCAGCATCCAGAGCTTGCCGTCCTGGATGGTGAACTCGATGTCCTGCATGTCGCGGTAGTGCGTCTCGAGCCTGGCGAAGATCGTTTTGAGCTCGGCGAAGGCCGCCGGCATCAGAGCTTCGAGCGATGGCGCGGTATCGTTGGCAGCGAGCCGCGCGGCTTCCGCGATGTTCTGCGGCGTGCGGATGCCGGCGACCACGTCCTCACCCTGGGCGTTGACCAGGAACTCGCCATAGAGCTCGTTCACGCCGGTCGAGGGGTTGCGGGTGAAGGCGACACCGGTTGCGCTCGACTCGCCGCGATTGCCATAGACCATCGCCTGCACGTTGACGGCCGTGCCCCAGTGGGCGGGAATGTCGTGCAACCGGCGATAGGTGAGGGCGCGCGCACTGTTCCAGGAGCCGAACACCGCGCCGATCGCACCCCAGAGCTGCTGGGCCGTATCCTCGGGGAAAGGCTCGCCGAGCTCGCTCTCGACCGCCTCTTTGTAGCGCACGATCAATTGCTGCAGATGCTCGGGCGCCAGCTCGTTGTCCTGCGTGACACCAGCCAGCGCCTTCACATCCTCGAGCAGCTCCTCGAATGTCCCGTGGTCGACGCCGAGCACAACGTCGGAGTACATCTGGATGAAGCGGCGGTAGCTGTCATAGGCAAAGCGCGGATTGCCCGAACGTGCGGCGAGCCCCGCGACGGTCCTGTCGTTGAGGCCGAGATTCAGGACCGTATCCATCATGCCGGGCATCGAGGCGGGCGCGCCGGAGCGTACCGACACGAGCAGGGGATTGTCGGCATCGCCAAAGCCGGCGCCGACACCGCGCCCTACCTCGGCGAGCGCCGCCTCGACCTGCGGCCGCAAATCCTCCGGCAGCTTGCGCTCATGGGCATAGTAGTGGGTGCAGACCTCGGTGGTGATGGTAAAGCCCGGGGGCACCGGCAGCCCGAGGCTCGACATCTCGGCGAGATTGGCGCCCTTGCCGCCCAGCAGCTCCTTCATCCCCGCATCGCCGTCGGCCGAGCCGTTGCCGAACCGGTAAACCCAGCGCAGCTGCTCGCCAGCTGGCCCGGGTCGCTGGGCTCGCCCGTTCGACCGATCCGTCATGGCTTGCTCCTCGGCTGCATCCCGTATGGGCGACTCGAACGCCGCGAAACTGCATCTAGCCACTTCCCACCGGGATCACAAAGAAAGCCGCACGGCTCATCCACGATTGGCTTGGTGGGAGACCCAGACCAACGCGTGGCGCCTGCAATCAGGTCCGGAACATCTGTTTCAGGATCTCCATCCGGTCCTGGGCGAGCGAGCCATTGAGCCCGACAACATGGGCGTCCGCCAGCACTTGGGAAGCCCGCCCCTCGCGCAACGCGACCAGCTTCTCGATCTCGTGGCCGAGCTTGCTATCCTCCGCAAGGAGCGACAGCAGATCGTCGAGGGGGACCATGATCGCCTCCACATCGCTCGCCGCCATCACCGAGAATGGGCTCGGCGCGCCGCGGAACAGCTCCTTGAACAGAATGAAATCGCCCTGGCGGAACTCGTGGACGGCGAAATCGGGCTTGCCCTCCACCGCGAGCGTCGCCTGCGCCCGGCCCCAGCGCATGACCAGGAAGCCGTGCGCGGGCTTGCCCTGGGTGATGATCCGCTCGCCCATCCGGTAGCGCTCGTGCTTGGCACTGCGCAGATGCGGCTCGAGCTTTTCCGGCTGGCGCGGCAGCGCGCCGAGCTTGAAGATCTCGTCGGCGAAATCCCTGGGCGTGCGCGGAACGGGCGGAACGAGGCTCTCGGGGATCTCGTAGAGCTGATCGTAGCGGGCCGGCATGATGAGGCCGCGGCGCTGTGACATGTACCACAGGAGCGTCAGGAAATCGGCCTTCGCCCGGAACGACTTCACATACTGGTCGACATAGAGGCCCGCGCCGTAGACGATTGCGCCGTCCTCGTACCTTCGCAGCATCGAGAAGGGCTCGGGCTCGGCGAGGACGTTCGGTGTCGCCCTTGCCACCTCCACCAGCGCCGCCATCACCACTTCCGGCGGATGGTCGTAGGCGAAGCTCACCTCGACGACGAAACCGTGATAGCCCTCAGCCGCAAAGGTGGTGATGGTGTCCTTGGCGATCGTCGTGTTGGGCAGGGTGATCAAATCACCCAGCGCATTGCGCAGTGTGACCGAGCGCCAGCTCATCTTGTCGATGATGCCGGTCTGTCCCCCTACCTCCACCCAATCACCCCGCTTGAACGGCCGCGCCGAGAGCAGCGCAATGCCCGAGAACAGGCTGCCGAGCGTATCCTGCAGCGCAAGGCCGATCACGATCGAGCCGACGCCGAGCGCGGTCAGCAGACCGCCCAGATCGACGCTCCAGACCGTGGAGACGACGATCGCGGCTCCGATCATCACCAGGAAGAACCGGGCCAGATCGAGCAGCAGCTTGGGTGCCCGCGACCGCCAATCCTCGCCCTGATCGGAGAAGACGAGCACGTTGAAGAAGGCGAGCGCCGAGTTGATGATGATGATCCAGAGCGCGGTATCCGTCATCCGCACCAGCAGATGCGTGCTGTCGAGGCCCGCAACGTAGCGCAGCAGCAACGTCACGAAGACGAGCGGCAGCACGCTGGAGCGGGCGAGCAGCAAAGGTCGCCCATAGGCCCCCATCGAGCCGCCGGTGGTCGCCAGCCGGTTGCCGATCTCGCCGAGCACGATCGTCAGCACGGGATAGCCGATGATCAGCGCAACGCCGCAGACGAGCCAGGCCGGCTGGGACGCCAATTCCCGGAAAACATCGCTCATGTCCCGCTCCTAAGCAGAGTTCGCCAAAGTGGTCTTCCCGGTTTGGCGATAAAACTCTGCGAAAACAAAAGAATCTAAACAGGCATTCGTTGGTCTTCCAACGAAAGGCTGCTTAGGTCCGGTCGGGCCGGTGCCGGCGAACCAGCCTGTGGGCCAGCTTGCGCTGCACCTCGGGCGCGGGAGCCTCGACCTCGGGCGGCGGTGCGGCCGGGCGCGCGTTGGTGCCGTTGCGGGTCCGCACTGCCGCCTTGCCGGCGTCTCGCTGGCGCTTGCCGGCTGGCTTGGCAGTCGGTTGAGTTGGCGCGGGCGCTGGTGCTGCTGCCTGGCTGGCAGCGGGCGCGCTGGCCCTGGGCTGGGCTGCAGCCTTCAGCGGTTGCTGCTTGACGGCGGCGGGCACGCGCCCGGTGTTGGCCTCGATCGCCACGGTGCGCTGCTTGGGCCTCGAGGGTCTCGGCGCCGACCTTGGCTCGACCGGCACCGGCGACTCGGCGATTTCGGCTTCCTGGTCCTCGTCCGCCACGCCGCCGTCGTCATGCTCGTCGAGTCGTAGACTCGCCTCCGGCAAGCCGAGCGCCAGCTCGAACGTCGTCAGATCGCCATGGGTCTTGGTCGCGACCAGATGGCCGGCTCCGAACTCCTCGGGCCGGTTGAGCAACCGGTAGGTTTCCGCGGAAATCCGGACGCTGTCGAGGTCGGCCTCGTAGGCGATCCGTCCGGCGATCTTCACGGTGCGGCCCCAGACGTCGTAGACGAACTTGCGGCTGCCGACGAGACCGGCATGGACCGCTCCCGAGTGGATGCCGACACGGACCGAAAGCGATGTCCCCTCCGCCTCGTTCAGCTTATGGAGCTCATTGGCCATCGCGCGCGCGAAATCGACCGCCCGGTGGGGATGGTCGAGGCGCGGCACGGCAAGGCCGCAGACGGCGAGGTAGTGCTCGCCGAGCGTCTTCACCTTCTCGACGCCGAGGTTTTCCGCGGACGCATCGAAAGCATCGACCACCCGGTTGAGCAGCGCCATCGCCTCGGCGCCGTCGCGCTCCTCCATGGTCTGGGTGAAGCCCTCGACCATGGCATAGACGACCGAGACCTGCGGGAAGCTGTCGATGAACTGGCCCTCGCCCTTTTTCAGCCGCTCGGCGACCGCATCGGGGAAGATCCGTTTCAACAGCGCCTCATAGGCGCGCGACTTGCCCTCGATCACCTTGTCGCGATCGCGGATGTCGGCTGCCATGCTGTTGAAAGCACCGGTCAACGTCCCGAACTCGTCGTGCGATTGGTTCTCGATCGATACCTGCGTCTCGCCGCGGCGCAACCTGTCGATGCCCTCGATCAGAGCCGTCACCGGCCTCAGGAACCGGCTCGCGAGCCAGAGCGCCAGCAGCGTCGTCGCCAGCACGATGGCCGAGGCCGCCAGCATCACCTTGCGACCGAACTCACGCTGGGACTGCAGCGCCTCGTCCTCGTCGAGCTTGGCGACGATCGACCATTTGACGTCGGGCAGAGCGAGGTCGGCATAGGACATGAGAATCGGCCTGCCCCGCTCGCCCTGGACGATGCCGGTGCCGCTAGCCTTGCTCACGCCCCCGCCTCCCGACCGTGCGATCTCCGCGCGCATGCGCTCCAGATTGAACGGCTCGATCAGGATGCTGGTCTGCTTGGCTCGGATCTCGTCGATGACGAGGCTCTGCACGCCCGACTGCTCGAGCTGCTTCAGGTGCTCTTGGGGAGCATCGAGCAGGAGCCGGGCATCCGAGCGCAGCAGATTATCGGCGCCCACCAGCAGCACCTCGCCGGTCTCCCCGAGCCCCTCCTTGCGCCAGGTGCGCCCGCTGGTCATGAACTTGTTGAGGGCGTCGACCGAGACCTGTGCGACGAGCACGCCGAGGAACTTGAAGTTGGAGTAGATGGGCGTTGCAATGAAACTCGCCGAGGTGCCGCCGGACGGCCGATAGAAGGCGAAATCCGTCATCTTGACGAGGCCGCGCTGCTTCTGTTGCAGCACATCGCGGTAGAGCTGGCCCAGGTTGGAGCGCGACAGCGGTCCCGTCAGCAGGTTGCTGCCGAGATCGATTCCCTTGGCGACCGTGTAGACGACATCGCCGCTCTCGCCGTCGATCAGCAGCAGATCATGGAAGCCGAACTGCTTGCTCACCTCGCGGAACCACTCATGGTAGATCGAGTGGGCGAGCGTGTAGGCGTTGTTCTCCTTGTGGGCGACGAGCTTGCTGCGATCGTCCTGGTTCGGGTTCTGCGCCAGATAGAGCGATTGCAGCGCGATCGCCCGATCGCTCGCCGGCATCAGGTCCTCGAGCACCGGAATGCCGTTGCTGGCGCTCGCGAGCTTGGGAATGATCGTATTGCGGTAGAAAGCCTCGAGCCCCTGCTTCTGCTCCGGGGTAACCGGCGTCGCGCCGAGTTGGCCGTAGCCGTCGCGCAGCAGTTGCAGCGCCGAGACGACCGCGACATCCTCGCCTAGCACGCCGAAGGTGTCGCGCATGTTGGTCAGATACCACTCGACCTGCTGCTTCTTGCTGCTGGCGAGCGCGTTCAGCTTGTTGGCCGCCTCCGCCGTCAACGCGGCATTGCCGCCACGATAGGAAAGGTAGGTGACGATGCCGACGCTCGAGAGGCTCGTCAGCAGCAGCGAGGTGATCAGCTTGGTGCGCAAGGACAGTCCGCGGGATCTGGGCGGTGTCGGAGCTGCCGGCGCTACTCCGACTGCCTCTGCCGCGGACTGGCTGACGTCAGACATCACATTCCCCAATCAATGTCTTGCTGCGTCACGCGCGGCGGCGCGCGGCCACGGCACCAGAATCCATCGTAGCGCCAACTGCCTCGATGCAACAAGCGTTCCGATGCCGGATGATTGACAGCGGCGCAAGCGACTGGTTACTCGCCGCGATTTCGCAAATCCGCAAGCAGCGCCTTGGCCGCCTCGCGATAGGTTGGATAGGCCAGATCCACGCCGAGCTCCCGACGGATCAGCTGGTTGGAGACCCGTTTGGTCTCGCCATAGAAGCTGCGTGCCATCGGAGAAAGCTCGGCGGTCGCGAAATCGAGCGCCGGCGGAAGCGTTGCCGCGAGCAAGTCCGCCGCATAGGCGACGACATCCTCGGGCGGGGCCGGCTCGTCGTCGGTCACGTTGTAGATGGCGCCCGCCCGCGGTCGCGCGATCGAGGCTGCCAGCGTGGTCGCAATGTCGGCGACGTGAATGCGATTGAACACCTGCCCGGGCTTGATGATGCGCCGCGCCTCGCCGGCCAGCACGTTCTCGAGCGTGTTGCGGCCGGGTCCATAGATGCCAGCGAGGCGGAAGATCATCACCGGCCGGCCGCTCGACGCGCCGAAATCGAGCCACGCCCGCTCAGCCGCGACCCGGCGCGTCGAGCGCTCGGAAACCGGGTGCAGGGCAGAGGATTCATCGACCCACGCCCCGCCATGGTCGCCATAGACGCCGACGGTCGAGAGGTAGCCGATCCAGCCGATGCCAGGGCTCGCTGCCAGATCGGTCGCATGGCAGCGCAGCACCGGATCGCCATCACCATCGGGCGGGGCCGACACCAGCACGTGGGTCGCCGAGGCGATCGCCGCAGTCAGCTCACGTCCCCGCTCGGTCCCCTCGAAGACGATGCCACGATTGCCCGCCGCCGCGATCCGCGCGACCCCCTCGGGGCTGCGCGAGGTGCCGGTCACGCCCATGCCGGCGGCCCGCCAGCGTCCAGCGAGCGCCCGCGCCGAGTAGCCGAGGCCGAAGCAGAGGAGATGCGGCATCAGGGAACATCCTGCCATTCGCGGCGCACGGCCGCATCGCTTTCACCGGGCAGGTACCTGCCGCGCAGCGCTTCGAGGCCACTCTTATCGCCGAGCCGCCGCAATGCCCAGACCGCCATCGCCCGCACGATCGCAGCCCGATCCTCGAGCAAGCGCTCGACCGCCGGCAGCAGCGACGGATCGGCCGAGTTGCCGGCTGCGATCAGCGCATTGCGCACGATGCGATCGCGGCCGGTACGCTTGACCGGCGTGCCGCGAAAGCGCTCGCGGAAGGCGGTATCGTCCATGGCGAGCAGATCCGCGAGCGGCGGGTTGTCGGTCTCTGTCCGTGCGGCGAGGCGCTGGTCGTGTGCTGCG